>VMCO01000052.1 GCA_008081325.1 Flavobacteriaceae bacterium | reverse complement strand
CTGTTGACAAAGTACCTTCCTTTCCAGCTGATCTTGAACCAATAGTTATTACCAAAATTGAAGAGCAACAACCAACTGTTATATTTTCATTGTCTGGAAAAAATATTGATCTAAAGTCTCTAAAAAACATCTCAAAAAATATAGAAAAAGATATTAGAAATATTGAGGGTATTTCACAAATCTCTGTTTCAGGATTTCCAGATGAAGAAATAGAAATCTCAGTTACTGAAGATGACCTAATGAGATACAATTTATCTTTTGAAGAAGTTCTTAGCTCAGTTTCAAGCACTAATATTTTGGCAACTGGAGGAAATATTAAAACAGATAAAGAGGAGTTTTTAATTAGAGCCAGTAATAAAAATTATTATGCAAATGAACTTCAAAATATTATTGTAAGATCATCACCTGACGGGAAAAAAATAAGATTAAGTGATATAGCTAAAATAAGAGATAAGTTTTCAGAGACTCCTCTTTCAGCTTCTGTAAATAATGATACTGCAATTATTTTATCGGTTACCAGTACAAACAACGAGGACTTGATGGACTCTGCAAAAAAAATTAATCAATATATAGATGAATTTAATTCTGTAAATACTGATTTAAGATTGACTGCTTTAAAAGATTATTCGATCGCGTTACGTCAAAGAACAAATCTTTTACTTGAAAATGGAGGTTTAGGTATTTTACTTGTTCTTCTATTCCTTTCCTTATTCTTGAACATTAGACTCGCCTTTTGGGTTGCATTCGGATTACCAATATCGTTTTTAGGTATGTTAATCTTTGCTGGTGAATTTGACATTACAATTAATCTGATGTCTTTGTTTGGGATGATTGTAGTAATAGGGATATTAGTAGATGACGGAATTGTAATTGCTGAAAACATATTTAGGCACTATGAGGAAGGAAAAACCCCTGAGCAAGCAGCGGTAGACGGCACAATGGAGGTTTTGCCAGCCATTGTTTCTGCCATTATTACAACCTTAATTGCATTTTCGACCTTACTTCTACTTGCTGGAGATGTTGGAAACTTTTTTGGAGAAGTTGCAATGATAGTTATACTTACACTAATTGTTTCGCTAGTTGAAGCTCTAATAATATTACCTTCTCATTTGGCTCACTCGAAAGCCCTAAGAAACAAAGAAGAAATCAGAAATAATTTCATCTTCAGATTCTTTAAGTACATGAGATCTATAAATAACAAAGGTTTTGAATTAATGAGATGGTTGAGAGATAAGATTTATAGTCCTACTTTGAAGTTTGCTCTAAAAAATAGATTTCTGAGTCTTTCAGGATTTATCGCTGCATTATATTTAACAATTAGTTCAGTTTTTGGGGGTATAATTGGGGTTACATTTTTTCCAATGATCGACAGTGATGCGGTAACCGTAGATCTTAAAATGCCAATGGGAACAAATGTCAAGGTAACAGACTCAATAATTAGTGTTATTGAAAATCATGCAATCAAAATCGGTAAAGAGTTTGAAGAAAAATATATGCAAAATGACAACCGAGACCTGATAGAGCATATTCAGAAAAATATTGGTAATTCAGCAGACAACATGTCAATGGTCAAAGGATTTGGTGATCTTGGAGGTTCATCAACTGCATCTCTAGAAATATTTCTTCTTGATAGTGAAAATAGACCCCAAGAAATAAGAGCTCCCGAAATGGCTAACATGATTAGAGAAAGAACAGGGGAAATAATTGGAGCTGAAAAGTTTGTAGTGGATGGTGGTGCTAATTTTGGAGGAAGTCCCGTTGCCATTTCACTATTAAGCGATAACATTTCTGAACTAAAAAATGCAAAGTCTGAATTAATGAATCAATTAAGACTAAACCCAAAATTAACCGACATCTCGTGTAATGATCCTGAAGGGATTAAGGAGATTGATATCAAATTAAATAATAATGCATACATGTTAGGCTTATCATATGCTTATGTCATGAAACAAGTTAGAGCTGCTTTTTTTGGGATTGAGGCTCAAAGATTTCAAAGAGGTGAAGACGAAATTAAAGTTTGGGTGAGATATGATCAAGACTCAAGATCATTAGTGAAAAGACTAGAAGAAATGAGAATTCTTGCACCGAATGGTTCCAGAATTCCTCTAAATGAAATCGCTAGCTATAAAATTGAAAGAGGCGAAGTTTCAATTAATCATTTAGACGGAAGCAGAGAAATTCAAGTGAATGCAAACTTATTGGATCCTAGTGATAGTGCGTCAGATATAGTTTTTAGTATTCAAAATAGTATTATACCTCCATTAAACGATAAATATCCTTCTTTGAAAGTATCTTTTGAAGGTCAATACAGAGAGGCTAATAAGACTATAGAATCATCAAAAGTGGTTTTTCCTTTAGCTTTATTTTTGATTTTTTCAACAATTGGATTTGTTTTTAGAACATATAGTCAACCATTTTTGTTACTTCTTCTAATACCATTCAGCTTAACAACTGTAGCATGGGGTCATTTGTTGCACGGATTCCCTATAAATGTAATTTCATTATTAGGTATAATTGCTCTTATAGGAATTCTGGTAAATGATGGGCTTGTTTTGATATCGAAATTTAATTCTAATCTTAGAGAAGGAATGACTTTTGACGATTCAATTTTTAATGCAGGTAAAGAAAGATTTAGAGCCATTTTTCTTACCTCTATCACAACTATTGCGGGATTAGCACCAATAATCTTAGAGAAAAGTTTTCAGGCACAACTTCTTAAACCAATGGCTATTTCAATTGCCTATGGTATTGGTTATGCTACATTTTTAACCTTAATTTTATTGCCAATTCTTATATCTTTTACAAATTCATTTAAAGTTAATTTGAATTGGATAATCTCTGGTAAAAAACCTAATAAAAGAGATGTTGAAGCACCAATTGTAGAACAAAACAGGTTAATAAAATGAAAATAATTATAAACTTTTCTTTTGCATTTATTTTAATTATCTCTGGATTAACAGCTCAGGAAAATTTAACAATATCCAAGGCTATCAAAAATACACTTGAAAATAATCTTGACATAAAAATTTCTGAAAACTATGAAAAAATGGCTAAGAATAATTCAAGTATTCTTAACAATAATTATTTACCCAATATACAACTGGGTTCTGAAATAAATACAAATGTTCAAAATATTGAAATTGAAACACCTACTGGAATTTCCGGAGCTCTTGATAACACGCAAACCGATAACAGCTCTGCAGTAGTTTCTTTAAATTATAACTTAATTGATGCATCGGGAAGAAAATTTAATTTTAAAAAATCAAAAGAACTATATTCAAAATCTAAATTAGAGGCAAAAGAAATCATCGAAAATACCCTTCTTCAATTATTTACAGTTTATTTTGATGTTGGAAGGTTAACCGAAGAAGAAAAAATCCTAAAAAATGCTTTAGAGATATCTAAAAAAAGATATGAAAGAAAGTTAACCCAATATGAATATGGACAAACAAATAACCTTGAAGTTTTAAATGCCGAAGTAGATGTAAACTCTGATAGTATTAATCTTTTGAATTTGTCAAATAATTTAAATAATGCAAAAAGAGATTTAAACCTTATAATGAATATTGATCTAGATAGTGACTTTGATATTGATACCAATATAAGTTTCATGAAAGATGATGAACTTTCTAACTTATTTATGAATGATATCAAAAACAATACAAGATTTTTGATATCAGAAAAGGACATCATTATATCTAATCTTGATAAAAAAGCTCTAGAATTTTCTTACTTACCTACTCTTGGTTTGTCAGGATCTTACGGATGGAATGAAAGTATTAATGATAATCCATATGCCTTTTATAATAAAAGTGTTTCTGATGGATTTTCAGCAGGGGTTAATATAAGATGGGATATTTTTAGAGGAGGAAAAAAGATTATTGCTAATAAAAATGCAAGCATTAATAAAGAAAACTCAATACTAGCTAAGGAAAAAATAATTCTTGATCTCAAAAAAGAGTTAAAAAATGCTTTTCAAAGCCATCTTAATAATCTTTATATTCTAGAAGCTCAAAATCAAAATTTAAAAACAAATAAAAATAATTTTGAGAGAAACCTTGAAAGATATAATATTGGTCAAGTATCTTCAATTGAATTTAGAAGGGCTCAATTAAATCTTTTAAGTGCAGAGCTATCTAAAAATTCTGCTAAATACAGGGCAAAAATTTCAGAAGCATATTTTCTTAAAATATCTGGAGAAATAATTTCAAAGTTTAAATAATACAAAGGAAAATAAGTTTTATAATCCAAAGAAGGGTTCGAATACCATTAAACTTTATCAACTTTTTATTTAGTTTATTGTTAAATTGATTTTCAAGTTTATTATGAATTGGTACTATTAAAAAGAAAGTTAACATCCATATTAAACTGACTAAACCAAATTGAATAAAGAAGTGAAGATTTGCATTAATATAAAGCAAAAAAACTGCACTTAAAAATTCAATTGACATGATAGGACCAACTATAAACAGCATTTTTCTTGTATAGCCTTTATGAAATTTCGAAAATTCCTTGATATGAATGAATTTAAATGACGGGTATGTTACAAATTGAGTTACAATTGAAACCCCTATCATAAAAATATTACAGAAAAATAAAGATGTGTAAAATATAAACTCCATTGTGCTATTGAAAACAAAAAAAGCGCCAAAAGGCGCTTTTTGATTGAATTTTAATGTTGATTATTGAAATGAAGCCATAAAACCTCCAAAATCAAAATAATCTCCTCCTCCAACTATTTTGCCATCTTTAAAGGCCATTGGATGATAAGATTTTAATGCAAATTCTTTTCCTGATTCAGTGTGAACGCCAGTCCATGTACCATAGGTTCTTACACTTCCATCATTCATTCCAGTTTCTGGGTCTACTCCCGGTAACCAGTAATCTGCTTTAAATGTTATGTTATCAAACATTTCATGATACATTTTCATTGCTTCAATGTGTTCAGCCTTTCCGTAATTTTCTGAACCATACATTGGTGGAGCCCAATCTAATTCTTCATGAAGCAGTTCAGCTTGAGCTTCCCAATCTTCTGAATTATGTAATTCGATAAATTCGATTGCAGTAGCCTTATTTTTTTCAAAATCAGGATGTATTACACTTACTTTTTCATTCTCACATGAGCTGAAAATAAAAAGTGTTACAAATAATAATAAGCAGTTTTTCATAATAGTTAATTTAATTTTAATAAATCTACAATAATTTTTTATTATAAATCTTGTGGGTCATACTGGATTCGAACCAGTGACTTCTACCCTGTCAAGGTAACACTCTGAACCAACTGAGTTAATGACCCATATTAGTTTCTAAAATAAATAATATCTTTATTATTATATAATTATATTTGATTTTAATGATACAAATTTTAATTACAGGAGGCACTTTTGATAAAAGCTATAATCACATCAGTGGAGATTTATTTTTTGATAAAACACATATTCCAGAAATGCTTAAAAGGAGTAAATGCCGTTTAAATATAGAGGTAAAAACTCTTATGATGATTGATAGTTTAGAAATGACCAACAAGGATATAGAACAAATAATTAACGAGTGTCAAAAAAGTAGTTCCTCAAGAATTGTAATTACCCATGGAACTGACACAATGGTAAATACAGCAAAAAAAATTGCAGAAAAAATAAAAAACAAAACTATTGTTCTAACAGGGGCCATGATTCCATATGCATTTGGAAGCTCATCCGATGGATTTTTCAACCTAGGAAGTGCTTTATCATTCGTACAAACACTTCAAAATGGTGTGTATGTTGCAATAAACGGACAGTTCTTTAATTATGATGAAGTAAAGAAGAACAAACAAAAAGGGTACTTTGAAAAAATTTAAGTTTTATTAAGTTTTGACAGTCTTTGAATTAGTGGGGGATGTGAATAATGAATAAAGACGTAAAACGGATGAGGATATAGATTACTTAGAGAGTCAACAGATAATTTTTTGAGAGCCAAACTTAGTGAATTACCATCGTATGTTTCCTTAGCGTAATTATCAGCTTCAAATTCATTTTTTCTACTTAAAATATTCATTAAAACTCCAATTATTAAACCAACTGGTGAGTATAAAAAACTAAAAGCTATAATGCCAATATGAAAATTCATAGTTGATGAACCTAGTGCATTAGCAATCAAATCATAACTCATACATAACTCAAACAAATAACACATTATTCCTAATTGAAAAATTGTTAAAATCATAGATATAAAAATATGTTTCTTTTTGTAGTGCCCAACCTCATGAGCAAGAACCGAAACTAATTCTTCATCAGAATGTTTTTGAATTAAAGTGTCGTAAAGAGCAATTGTTTTTCTGGGACCAAGACCGCTAAAAAAAGCATTAGCTTTAGAGGATCTCTTAGAGCCATCAATAACAAAAATATTTTTTAGTGAATACCCGACTTTTTTTGAATATGCTTCAATTTTATCTCTTAATTCTCCGTTTTCTAAGGGGGTTAATTTATTAAATATAGGAACTATTAAATCTGCATAGAACATATTCAATAAAATCATCAATATTGATAACCCAAGCCAAAGCCAGAGCCAAAAACCTGTACTGAAAAAATCAATAATTAAAACAGCTAATGATGTTAATCCTAATATAAAGACAGAAGTAATAATTAATCCCTTTAACTTATCTAGAATAAAAGTTTTTAGGTCTGTTTTGTTGAAACCATATTTCTCTTCTATTTCAAAAGTTGAATAATAACTGAATGGAATACCAATTACAAAATTAAATAAATACAAAATCATGAAAAAAGCCGATGATTGTAGGATCACTGAATCTGAAAATGAATTAGCTAATTCACTTAGCAATCCAAATCCAAAAAAATATAACATCGCAAGGGTGAAGACAAAACTTAACGAACTACTAACCGCGGAAAGCTTTCCTCTTGAAATTTTATAATTTTTTGCTTTAATATAACTTTCAGCATCATAAAAATCTTTAAACTCATCTGGAATATTATCTTTCCAGTTTTTATCATTTAAGTATTCTAAAACTGTGGTAAAAAGAAAATTAAAAATAACTAGTACAATGAATATATTAAGAATAATATCTGAACTCAAACTACATAAATTTAGAAATACAAAAATAGTTAAAATGAAGCTTAATTTTATAAATTAGTTAAATGATTAAGCAAACACTTTTATTGATTACAACTATCTGTGTTGCGGTATACTTGATATTATATGCCGATATATTTGAAATCAATTTTTCATCAAAACAATCAGAGGCTTTACATAATATGCTATACTTATATTTAGGAGCTGCTTCGTACTGTTTTATTGCCGGTCAACTGACTAGAAATTATAGCCAAGTTGATAGGCTATGGAGTACCATTCCAATAGTTTACTGTTGGTATTTTACATACAGTTCTGGGATGGATCAAAGATTAATATTGATGTCAATACTTGTTAGTATATGGGGAATAAGACTCTCATTTAATTTTGCGAGAAAAGGAGGGTTTACACTAATTCCTTGGAAAGGAGCTGAAGATTACAGATGGGAAATCCTTAAAAGAGATATTCCTCAATTTAAAAATAATGTGAATTGGTCCCTATTTAATTTATTTTTTATTTGTTTTTATCAAATGGGTCTAATTTTTCTTTTTTCATTACCAATATTATCAGCATGGCAAGGTGGGGGTGAATTATCTTATGTGGATTATATAATTGGCGGATTAATGTTAAGTCTAATTATCATTCAAACCATAGCTGATGAACAACAACATAAATACCAAACAAAAAAATACAGTTTAATTAAACAAAACAAAAAGCTTGAAGGAAATTTTAAAAAAGGTTTTATAGACACAGGGTTATGGAAATATTCTAGACATCCTAACTATACTTGTGAACAATTAATTTGGATTACATTTTATTTTTTTAGTGTTTCAGCTACAGGTAAATTTATAAACTGGTCAATTATTGGATGTTTGTTGTTAGTTTTACTTTTTTACTTTAGTGCAAAATTCAGTGAAGGAATCAGTTCAAAAAAATATCCAGATTACAAAAATTATCAAAAAAACACACCAATGTTTATTGGTTTATAACTTATTAATTATGACTAAATACTTAACCTTATTAACAATAATATTATTACATTCTTGCGATATGAAAAAAAATGAAATTGTAGAGCCAAAAGCTAAGAAAATAGAAAAGGTTTTGAAAATGCACGAGCATGAGAGAATTGATGAGTTCTATTGGCTGAATGAAAGAGATAATCCTGAAGTTATAGAATACCTGGAAGAAGAAAATAATTACAGGGATTCTTATATGAAAGATTACAAAAGTCTTGAAAACAAACTATTTGAAGAAATAAAATCAAGAATTAAGGAGGATGATTCAAGTGTACCATACTTTGAAAATGGATACTATTATTATACACGTTATGAAAAAGGTAAGCAGTATCCTATTTATTGCAGAAAAAAAGATAATCTTGAAAATGTTGAAGAAATTCTAATAGATGCCAATAAAATGTCAGAAGGCCATGAGTATTTTAGAATTGGTGGTATTGATATTAGCCCTGACAATAAAATTATGGCATATTCTGTTGACACTGTAAGTAGAAGGTTATATACAGTCCATTTTAAAAACCTAGAAACTGGAATAATAAGCAGTCAGTCAATCTCTAACACAAGTGGTGGGGTAAGTTGGGCTAATGATAATAAAACTGTCTTCTACAATCAAAAAAATGTAAATACTCTTCGGACCGAAAAAGTAATAAGATATGTTTTAGGTTCTGGTAATAATGAAGAAGTTTTTTTTGAATCTGATGATGAATTTAATTTATATTCATACAAAACAAAATCTGGAAAATACATCATTATAAGTAGCGGTAAAACAATTTCGGATGAAATTAGATTTATAAATGCTGATAGGCCTAATCAAGAATTTAAAATTTTTCAAAAACGTATCGATGGTTTAGAATATTCTGTTGATCACTTAGATGATAAGTGGTACATAAGAACTAACATAAATAATTCTCAAAACTTTAAACTCATGGTCTGTAATGAGAATAAAACATCTTCAGAAAACTGGAAAGATTTCATTAAACACAGAGAAAATGTTTTGTTAGAAAATGTTGAAGTTTTTAGCGAATTCTTTGTTGTAACCGAAAGAGAAAATGGACAAAGAAAGTTTAATGTAATTTCAAAAAAAGATGGTAAAAGTCATTACATAGATTTTGAAGAGGAAGCATTCTCAGCTTATTCAAGTGTGAATGCTGAAATGAATTCGGTAAAGTTTAGATATGGATATTCTTCAATGACCACACCCAATTCAACAATTGAATACGATCTTGTTTCAAGAAAAAAAACGATTTTAAAAGAATCTGAGGTTTTAGGTGGAGATTTTGACAAAAAAAATTACGAATCTAAGCTTATTTGGGCTGATGCAAGAGATGGAAAAAAGGTAGCAATTTCTATGGTATATAGAAAAGATATGTACGAACCAGGTAAAAACCCATTACTTCTTTATGGATACGGTTCATATGGGTCAACTAATAGTGCTGGATTCAGCTCGGTAAGATTAAGCTTACTTGATAGAGGCTTTGTATACGCTATCGCCCATATTAGAGGTAGCCAATACTTGGGGAGACAATGGTATGAAGACGGAAAAATGTTCAATAAAAAAAACACATTTTGGGACTTTATAGATTCTGCAAAATATTTAGGTGAGAATAATTATGTGGATGATGAGCAGGTTTTCGCAATGGGCGGAAGTGCAGGGGGACTCTTAATGGGTGCTGTTGTAAATATGGAACCTGAAGTTTTTAAAGGAATAATAGCAGGTGTTCCTTTTGTAGATGTTGTAACGACAATGCTTGATGAGACCATCCCTTTAACAACATTTGAATTTGATGAGTGGGGTGATCCAAAAGATAAAGATTCTTATTTTTATATGCTCTCCTATTCGCCATATGATCAAGTTGAAGAAAAAGATTATCCAGCAATTTTTATCACAACTGGGTATCATGATTCTCAGGTTCAATATTTTGAACCAGCAAAATGGATTGCCCGATTAAGAGATAGAAGAACAAATAAAGAACCTTTACTAATGTACTGTAATATGGATGCCGGACATGGAGGTGCATCAGGAAGATTTGAAGCATTTAAAGAAACGGCAATGGAATATGCTTTCTTAATATCATTAACCGAGTAATTAAATATATATTTAAAAAAAAAGGCGCTTTGAAAGCGCCTTTTTTTATTGTTTAAATTATACTATTTAATGATTAATTTAGATACTTTACTTTGATTTTCTATAGTGACTTTAACCATGTAAACTCCAGGGTTTAATTCACTTATATCTAAAGAATCTGAAATCAGATTAGTGTTTAACACTCTTTTTCCAAGAATATCAAATACTTCTATTTCTTTAGCTCCGTTATTTGGTGTTTGGATTGTAACATAATTTCCATCCACTGGATTTGGATAAACACTCATTTCAAGAGAGTTTAAATTATTAAGCCCAAGTGTTCCAATATTAACAGTGTAATCCTCAGTTTCTCCAAAATCAGTAACTTCACAAGCATCATCAGGCACAACTGCATCCCAATTTGTTTTAGCACGCATTAAATGCTCTCCTTCAGGTGCATCAGATGGAACAACAAAATCAATGGTCTCAGTAAATGTACCATTAAAATTACCTGGTGCAATTAAATAATTAGTAATTACTTTTTCATCATTAGTAAAGGTAAAATCATCATTGAAATCAATCCAAACTGTTAAATTTTGATCACCATATCCAGTTGTAACGGTTAAATCATATGTAACTCCTGGATCTAAGTTTGCAACTTGATCTGTAAAATCTCCATATCCTTCACACCCTGAAGAATTATCAATTTCAGCTAAACTAAATTGTTGAAAACCATCACCAAAACTACAGTCCATTGATGGTTGACAAATATAGAAGAAATCTGATTGACCAGTATAAAATCTTGAAAATTGCACGGAATCAAAAGAGCAGGCACCAGTTGAATCTTGAGTAAAAGTTTCAACTAAAGGAATTCCTAAATCGGGAGCCCACCAAAAATGTGATGTCCTAGTTGTAATACAAGGTGAAGAACCAGTTTGGGCATCTGTAAATATCGCAACATGCTCTACAAGTACAACATTATCATATACCGAACCATCAGGCATTATTACTGAGCCTGAGCCTAAAGCCTCAGTTGTAATCTCATGATCTCTAAACATGTATGGGGGACATATTGGACATGTGAACTCAACTTGATATATAGCATCGGAATGACTATCACCAACAGAAAATGGATATGGCATAATTGTAAGTGGAGTCGAATAGTTGTTTATTATAATACTATTTTCACCATTATAAGAATATCCATTTTCAGTAAAGCCAGGAAATTGCACTACTTCTTGATCACCAGACATAAAATATTTAACATGAGTGGTGTTTGGATATTCACTTGTAGAATATTGTGAGTTTTCAATTGGATGCATTGAAATAACACTTTCAGAAGTTGGGTTCAATGCAGAAAAATCCCAAGGACCTTCAGCTGAAACTGAAACTGCTGCATTTAATGTTACTGTCTCATAATTAACCCCTTCTGCGGGAATAGTAGGCATCTGGATTGTCTGCGAAAAGATTCCCGAAGAAATTAATAAAAAAATAAAGGTAAAGTTTCTCATAAGCTTAAAATTTATTGTTTAGTGGTATATAATATATTTAAATTTATTAAATAACTTTAAAATAAATATTAGACATTATAATTTCTAATAATCAAACATTAGCAATATGAAGTTAAATTCACATAAAATCAAATCTATAATAGTCATCACAATATTAATTTTAGCCAGTCTATATTCGAATGCACAAAGTCCAGTGGGCGCTTGGGAAAGGTTTTATGATGATGAAGATGGAAATAATATTAGAAGTGTTGTTATATTCTCTGAAAAATTTCAGTCAATAGTAATGTACAATGCAAAAACAGGAGAATTTATTTATTCAAATGGTGGTACTTGGGAATTAAACGGGAATATGATGACTGAAAAAGTTGAATTTGATACAGCTAATTCTGAACGAGTTGGAGATGAACTAACATTTGAAGTTATAATAACCAATAATAGTTTATCAATTCCCGATGCTAATTGGGAATTTTCAAAAATTGACGATGGAATGCCTGGTGAGTTAAATGGTGCATGGCTAATGTCTGGCAGATACAGAAATGGAGAAAAACAGATGAGGAGTACCGATAGACCTAGAAAAACAATGAAGATTCTTTCAGGAACTAGATTTCAATGGATAGCTTTTGATACAGAAAAAAAAGAATTTAAAGGAACTGGAGGTGGAACATACACTACAATAAATGGAAAGTATTCTGAAAAAATTGAATTTTTCTCAAGAGATAATTCAAGAGTTGGTATGAATTTAGAATTTAATTATGATATTGATAAAGGAAACTGGATTCATAAAGGAAAAACAAGTAAAGGTGATCCACTTCATGAAATTTGGGTTAAGAGAAAAAAGTAAAATATGATAAAAAATAGATGTTAAACAAAAATGAGTATATTGTTAACACTAACTATTAAATTATTAAAATGAAAAAATTATTATTACTAACTATTCTATCTGCTTTTATCTTTTCTTGTGAAAATAAAGCAACTGATTTAGTTATAGGTTCAACTTTAGGTAATGACGGTGAATCTAGTGAAATTGTTGTTGGTGACACAGCTAACCAACAAGTTTGGATTGATTACATTGATGCACATAACAAAAGAGATTTAGAAACAATCGCTGAAATCAACGCTGATAACTGGGTTGGATACCCTCCTAATGGAAATGTGATTAGAGGAAATGAAGCTCATATTGAATTCTTAGACGAGTGGTTTAAATCACCTGCAAATCCACAATGGACTGTGAAATGGATGATTGCTAATAAAGGTGCCGATGTTGAAGGTGTTATGCAAGAGTTTCTGACTACAGGAAATGATATTACATTTATTGATGAAGAAGGAAATGAAGTAGTTGAAAATCATGTTCATGACATAATGTTTGAAAATGGTAAGATCAGAACAATCTTTGTTTATTCTAAACCAGCTCCTACTGCAGAAAATAATGATGAATAGTATATTTAATCTTTAACAAAAACCTCAACTAATGTTGGGGTTTTTTTATTTTTAAAATATGATTTGTATAAAAACTAAAATACCTAAAGAAATATGTGAAATTGATGATGAATTAAAGGCAATATATCACAGCAGTGATTCTGTTTGTATTTGGGTCTTTAAATCAAGAAGAGATAGAAATAAATTCATGGATGAGACTATTGGAATGCTTAAAAAAGATAGAGAAGATTATTACATATCAAATTTCAAATAGTATAATATGAGATATTTCTTAAGTTGGTTAGCAATTACATTTGGTATTATATATTTTATTTATGAGACTTGGTATCACATTTCATATAATCAATCTAATCTAGCACTATCAGCAGATTACATAAGTATTCTTTTATTATTAATTTCTGGTATAGTAAACTTAAGATCA
>VMCO01000036.1 GCA_008081325.1 Flavobacteriaceae bacterium | reverse complement strand
TAAGCTTTCCCTTAATTCTTGCCATGTATCAATATCAAATAAAAATTTAAACATGTTATTCGTCTCTAAGTGCTACAATTGGTTTAATACTTGCTGCTCTTTTAGCAGGAATATAACCTGCTAAGGTACCTGCAACAACTAAAGTTATTGTAGCTGCCATAACTAAAGAAGTACTAACTCCAGGATCTGTGATCCAATAATCTTCTAAATCAAAACTATTTAATACACCTCCACCTAACAATAATCCTACATAACCAGCAATCGCAGTTATAAAAATTGATTCTAGTATTATAATGAGAATAATCGAATTTGGGGGTGCTCCCAGTGCTTTTCTTATTCCTATTTCCTTGGTTCTTTCCTTAACAATGAATATCATAATATTACTAATACCAACTACACCTGCTACCAAAGTACCCATACCAATTATTAATACTAGTATTGCTAATACAGCATTAAATTGTGTTATTTCTTGATTTTCTCGAGCTCTATTTCTAGCTCTTACAGCAGATTGATCATTATCAGCAACAAAGAAAACATCCTTTATTTTATTAACTATATTATTACCGAAAGCAATTGCTTCTTGTTCTGATAAATTAGTATTATATGTTAGATTTATCTGATCTATATAGTCATTGTTTCCATATATCTTTTGAGCTGTAGAAATTGGCATGTAAATGACTCTTGCTTCGTTACTATCTGAGCCTTCTGTCCTTTCAACAAATACCCCAACAACTTTAAATTTAATCTTATTTAGGTCAATATATTTTCCAATAGGATCTACATCACCAAATAAATCTTCAACAACAAGGTTACCTATTACAATATTCTTTGTATTATTTTCTAAATCAAGAGGATTTATAAATCTTCCATATTTCATTTCAGATTTCTCTATAAATTGGTGATCAGGATTTACCGCTCTTACTGAGTAATTACTTTTTTCAGTACCAAAAGTAGCCGTAACATTTTTATATACTCTACCGGTTATAAATTCAATATCATCGCTAAACTCTTCTTTTAAGGTTTCGTATAACGGGTTGTCAAATTGAATTCTTCTTCCTGTTTGATATCCTTCAACTGCCTTGGAGGTGCGACCAGAATAAATAAATATAGAATTATTCGCATCTCCATTAAATTCGTTATTAAATGTATTTTGAAATCCATTGGCTATCCCAAATAAAATTGTAAATAACATTATAGCAAATGCAACAGTGAAGCCAGAAAGGAGTGTTCTCAGCTTATTTTTGTTTAAACTTTGAAATATTTCTCTAAATAAATCAAGATCAATCATTATATCAATCTGTTTTGTTTAACTTTTTTATCTTCCATTATAACTCCGTCTTTCAATCTAACTATTCGTTTACACATCAATGAGATATCCTCCTCATGGGTTACAATTAATATGGTTTTACCTTCATCATTTAGTTGTTGTAAAAACTGCATAATTTCATGAGAAGTAGCTGAATCTAACGCACCAGTTGGCTCATCTGCCAACAGCAATTTAGGTTCAGCGGCAAGTGCTCTTGCTATTGCAACCCTTTGCTTTTGACCACCTGAAAGTTCATTTGGCAAATGTGTTGACCAATCGGCAAGTCCAACTTTTTCTAAATGAAACATTGCTTTTTCTTGTCTTTCCTTTCTTTTTAACCCTTGATAATACAAAGGCAAAGCAACATTTTCAAGGGCATTTTTAAAATTAATCAGATTAAAAGATTGAAATACAAATCCTAAAAACTTGTTCCTGTATTGTGCTGCTTTCTTTTCGGTTAAATCTTTAATCTCAATACCATCCAATGTATACTCACCTGAATCAAGTTCATCTAGAATTCCTATAATATTTAGCAATGTGGATTTTCCTGAGCCGGAAGAACCCATAATAGCTACCATTTCTCCTTTATCAACGTGAAGATCAATACCTTTTAAAACATGGAGACTAGAATCTCCCATTTTATAAGATTTATGAAGTTTATTTATTTTTAACATTTTTTCTTTTTATCTAACTCTACCTAATACCAGCACAAAACATAAACTGATTTATTTCATCTACAAAGGTTAATAAAAAGAATACAAATTCTTGTTAATTAGTTGTTAAAAGGAGTACTGTAATTGTTAACGTGAAAATTAAGAATTTACAAGTGTCTACTTTTTAAATTTTTTGTAAACAAAAAAAATCATAACAAAAACAAGTAAATATGGTAGAAAAGCTAAGTATATTATTCCATTATTGATACCTTCTGCCATACCCTCATTTTCACTACTTTCTAAAACTGCTCTACACATGGCGCATTGAGAATAATTGTAGTTGGAAATTGTAAGAAATATGAATATTAATAATTTATTTCTCATTATACATAATATGGTGCAATCATCAAATACACTATTACCCCCGTTACAGCTACATAAAGCCAAATAGGAAAAGTAATTTTTGCAATTTTTTTGTGTCTAACAAAATCACCTGTAATTGCTCTTATGTATGAAAAAAGGACAAAAGGAATTACAGTAATTGAAAGCAATATATGTGAGATTAATATAAAATAATAGAAATATTTAATCAATCCCTCTCCACCAAACGAAGTTGGGTCACTTGTGATATGATAAGCGATGTACAAAACCAGAAATAACAATGATAGAGCAATACATATTTTAATCAATCTTTCATGCAATTTTCTGTTTCCATTTTTTATAGCAATTACTGCAAAAATTAAAAGAACAGCAGTAATCCCATTAGTTGTTGCATAAATAGGAGGTAAAAATTTTAATGGTTCTGCAAATGGTAAATTTTCCAATAATATGATTGGTTCAAAATTCGGGGATCTTAAATCAAATATTAGCTTGTCTGCATTCCACTTTAAGAATAGTAATAATGCTACGACAGCAGGTACAATAAAAGATACTATTAATGTAAGTCTATTGTATAATTTTACTTTTTCTGAACTCATTTTATTCACTTAATAATTTTAAGAGATCTTCTTTCAAAACCGTAATTTCCTCAGACTCACCATTAGAATCTAATTTTTCTTGAAAATTTACAGATCCTTTATAATATATTTTAGGGTTTCCGAATTGATCATTTCTACATCTTATGTAGCCTTTTTTATCTACCAATGCAAAGTATCCAGAATGTTCAAAACCATCAATAAAATCTGAGCTTGCAGCAGTATACAGATTGAATCCGTCATTTGCAAGCTTATAAATGTCATCTCTATCACCTGTCATTAAGTTCCAATTAGAATTTATAATTCCGTTGTCATTTGCATACTGATTTAAAACTTCTACCGTATCATATTCAGGATTAATAGAAAATGATGCTATTCCAAATTCAGGAAAAGCTGTAAAACTATTTTGAATATGGACTAGGTTTGTATTCATTATAGGGCAAATTGTAGTACATGTAGTAAAAAAGAACTCAACAATATAAGCTTTACCGAGATAATCACTATTAGAAATAAGTTCTCCATTTTGATTAATAAATTTAAAATCAGGAACCATTTTTCTTTCATTATTTATTAATAAATAAGGAAGAGACTCGGTATTTTTTTCAAAATTATCAAGCTTTAAGCTCCTGCTTTCACTTCGAGATATGTCGTTATTTTTAACTCGATCAATAACTCTTGGAACAAAAACCAAACCAAAAACAATAATTACTATACCAATTAAAATATTTCTTTTATTAATCATTTGCATCTAAATTACTTATTCGTCTAATATTAGAATTAAAATTTCCTTTTCTTTTTTGTCTATATTCTGTAAATAAAATTCGTATATCATCATTCATTTTTTTCTTTATTTCAGAAACTATCACAGAATTATAAGAATATAAACCAAATAAATTGATGTTATTTTCAATCTCATCATCATTACGATCATCAATTCTACCTCTTTGATTCCTTTGTTTATCAACTATAAAAACCTGACTTGTATAATTTGAAGAATCTAATTGGGAAGATGATCTAAGTGAATTATAAATTTCTTTTATTTTTTCGTCACTGGCTGTTGCAAAAAACCAATATTTTAGTTCATCCGATTTTATTAACTCCTTTTTTACATTTTTTAATGAATTTTCAGAGTTTGTATGACTAATAGAGATAATCTGAAATTTTTTGAAACCTTTAAACTTATCATAAACCAATTCTTTAAGGTTCATGGCTCCTGTAATGTTTTCAAGAGGTTTATTTCCTAAAAAATTGAGAATTGTTATATTTTCTTCAAGAGTTGTTTTGCTCTCATCAATAAAATTTAAAAAATCTATTTCTTTAATATCCTCATTAACGATATCCAGAGTGTTATAATTGTGGGTGGACGGATATAGAAATAGTAAAAAAATAACTGGCAATAAAAAAAGAATTCCCAGGATTATCCATTTTCTATAAAAAGAATTAGTCACGATTCAATTAAAAATTAAAAATCTGTTTTGATATAATTAGATGCATCGTCATATACATCAAAAATATATCCACCTTCTTGAATTAAAATAAATGTCAGATAAAGAATTAGAAAAACAGCTGTCCATACAACAACTCTTCTGAGGATTGAAGTTTCATCACGCATGTGAATGAAATCCCAAGTAATATAATATGCTTTAACGATGGTAAGTATTATAAATACCCAATTTAAAAGTTTAAGATTTAAAAAGTACTCATTTAAAGCAGCTGGTTTATAAATCCCTAATACAACCTCAACTAAAGTAACTATTGAAAGAAGTATTAAAACACCAATTATTTTCTGTGTATTAGACTTAAATTTTATAAGTCCTCTAAAAATTTCCAACTTGTGTGCGTGTTCAGCCATATTATTATACTAAATAGAAAAATGTGAAAACAAAAACCCAAACTAAATCTACAAAATGCCAATAAAGACCAACTTTTTCTACCATTTCATAGCTTTTTCTTTTTTCATAGGTTCCAACAATAACATTAAAGAAAATAATGATATTAAGAACAATACCTGAAAAAACGTGAAAACCATGAAAACCAGTTATAAAGAAAAAGAAATTAGCAAATAAAGGAACTCCATATTCATTTTCGATAAGATTTGCTCCGTTAACAACAGAAACACCTGTTGATTTTAAAATATCTAAAGATTCTTCCCTTGAAAGAACTGTTTTATGGCCGTGCTCATCTAAATTTTGAGTTCTGATTACAATATTTGGAGAAGCTTCCATTCCGGCGATTACCTCCTCTACAGAATAAGATGGTAAAGTGCCTTCATCTCTATACCAAATTCCATTATATTTTTCATGTTGATCTCTTGAGCTTGAATAAATAAAAGCAAAATCACTGACGGCAACTCTCTTAGAAGTTTCAGAATCTAAAAACTGAAGAATATTTCCACCTTTTGTTTTAACTGCACCGTAATCTCCTTTGATAAAAGTAGCCCATTCCCATGCTTGTGAACCAACAAAGATGATACCTCCAATAATTGTTAAAAACATGTAGAAAGTAACCTTTGCTTTATTCATTTTATGACCAGCATCGACAGCAAGCACCATAGTAACAGATGACATAATAAGAACAAATGTCATAAAAGCAACATAAATCATAGGCAGTTCTTGACCATGCATAAAAGGAACGTGAGTAAAAACTTCATCAGCTATTGGCCAAGAATTTGCATATTTAAATCTTGCAAATCCATAGGATACAATAAATCCTGAAAAAGTTAATGCATCAGAAACAATGAAAAACCACATCATCATTTTTCCATATGATGCGTTTAGGGGTTTATTCCCTCCGTTCCAAAGCTCTTCATTTGAAGTTCTGCTAACTGTAGATCCCATAGTTTAATTTAATGAGGTACAAAAATAATTATTTTAACCGAAGAAAACCAAAAATATAAACAGGTAAATCCATAAAATGTCTACAAAATGCCAAAAAATTGAGGCAAGATCAAAACCAGTATAATTTTCGTGATTATATAATCCCTTTAAATTTTTGATAAAAACTACAAATAATGCAATTAATGCCACCAACACATGAACTAAATGTACAAAGGCGATTAAAAAAATGAAGGAGCTATTGATTGTACTTGTTGGACCTGTAAAATGGTATCCATCATTCATTATTTGACCGAAACCAATAAATTGAAATATAATAAATAACGTTCCCAATAATATTGTACATAATAATAAGACCGAAACTTTTTTTTGTTGATTTTTTAGCAAAAATTTCCTGGCAAAAATCAATATTATACTACTTGAAAGTATAAAAATTAAGCTGTAATAAAAAGCATCTGGCAAATCAAAATTTTGAACCCAATCTTCTCTGTTTTTACTTACTATAAATGCACTTGTAAGCCCGGCAAAAGTCATGAAAAGTGATCCAATTCCAAACCATAACATCATTTTTAAAGCTCTGTTTTTTTTATTTTCTAATGAACTCATAATCAAAATATTTTATCAAATAAAAATGTGAGTTGTATAAACGTAAGGTATATCACACTTGTTAACATTAATTTTTTTGCATTGTCGTTTTTTCCGTCTAAAAATAAAACATATGACTTATAGATTAAAAGACCTCCTAAAGCAATAACGACAATGACTCCAATGACACTCAGTCTTAATTCTCCAGTAATCCCAAAAAAAGGTACTATAGAAATCAATACTGCCCATATAGAATAGAACAAAATTTGTGCCGAGGTGGACTTGTCTTTTTTGCCTGTCGGTAACATTTTGAAACCAGCTTTTTCATAATCACTATTTTGTGACCAACCAATAGACCAAAAATGTGGAAACTGCCAAAAAAATTGCATCAAAAATAAAGTTAGTGCCTCAATCCCAATATCGTTTGTTGCAGCTACCCAACCAATCATAAAAGGAAAAGCTCCTGGAATTGCACCAACAAAAACTGAAAGTGGGCTTACTAATTTCATTGGTGTATATATAGCTGTGTAAAGAAATATCGAGGTAGCTGCAAGAATTGCAACTTTTAAATTTATTAGATACATAAACAATAATCCAATTACTGCTGAAAGTATAGCTAAAAATAGAGCTGTTCTGGGAGTTATTTCTTCTTTTGGTAAAGGTCTATTTTGAGTTCTTTTCATAAGCTTATCTAAATCCCTTTCGATTACTTGATTGAAAATATTTGATGAACCTACGATAAGAATACCACCCGCAATTAAATAAAAAAGTTCAATATAATTTATTTCAGAAGCTCCTAGAAAATAACTTATAAATGAAGAAAAAACGACACTGAGAGTCAGCCTAAATTTTGTAAGCTCTTTAATTATGGGTATTGAAATATTTGTAGACAAAATTTCTAATAAATTAGTTGCAAAGATAAGGTTTATTCTACCTTAATTAATTTAAAATCATTAAAAAGATATTAATCCTGAACTTGGAAAATTATCGGAAGAGAATAAGGAACGATTACGGCTTTACCTCTTTGCTTGCCAGGCTGCATTTTTGGTAATAAGTTTATAACTCTCTGAGCTTCCTTTTCTAACCTTGGGTGTGGTGCTCTGGCTCTTACACCGGTTACATTACCACTTTTGTCTATTTTAAATATCACACTAATCCTCTGTCTTCCAGTCAATCCTAAGTCACCAGCTAAATCAGTGTTAAATTTTCTCTGAACAAATTTTGCAATTTTTTCAGACATACATTTTCTTTTCTTTTCATTATTCCCTCTTTCACAACCAGGAAAAACAGGAACATTTTCAATTACAGCAAAAGGAACTTCAACATCTTCTTCTACTTCTTCTATTTCGATGTCTTCTATTTCTAGTTCTTCATCTGATTCTGTAGATTCTATAATAGTTTCCTCAACTTCTTCTTCATCTTCAACAATTTCAATAACCTCAGGAGCAGGCGGCGGAGGCGGCGGAGGCGGCGGAGGTTTTACTTGTTCAGTAATTGGAACTTCCTCCTCATCAAGTGCATCCATACTTACTTTATCCAGACCCAAAGCATCTTTATCGTATACTTTATAATTGATTGTTCCATAAGATAAAAACATCATTAAGGCCAATCCTACAGCAAAGTATAGTGAGCTATTTCTTCCGATATCTGCTTTTGGATTTTTTTTGTTCTGCATAAAAAAATATAACTAGGCTAAAGTAACTAATAATTTGTAAAAAAAATAATTTTTATTTTTAATAATTGAGAAGAAATTATTGAGCTTAAATTAAACAAATTATTCCCCAATAAGTTCCCTATACTGGTTTGAATCTAATAATTGATCTATGTCTCCAATATTTGAAACCTTCAATTTAATCATCCAACCCTTTGAGTAAGGATCCGCATTAACATCTTCAGGGGTATCTTCTAATTCTTCATTGAATTCTATAATCTCACCAGAAACAGGAAGAAATAAATCTGAAACTGTCTTTACGGCTTCAACTGTTCCAAAAACTTCGTCTGCCTCCAAAGTTTCTCCTACAGTCTCAACTTCTACATAAACAATATCTCCTAATTCTCTTTGTGCAAAATCTGTGATACCAACGGTAGCAACATCTCCTTCGATTGATATCCACTCGTGATCTTTGGTGTATTTTAACTCTTCAGGTATATTCATTTTTTAATTATTAATTTCCAAAATTATATCTCATAGTAAAGCCAGCTCTAATCGTCGTCTGAGGAAACGCAGTGGAAATTGCATACTCAGAAAAAGAGTAGTCAAAATAAAATATTCCCGTTAAATTTTGACTAAACGCGTAATCAGCAGAATATTTTAAATTCAAAATAGTCTGACCTGACGTTACTTGATTATTTTCAAGATCCAAATATCTAACAATTGTTTTATTATTCCTAACAGAAAAGTCAGCTTTCATATTTAAATCACTCTTAATTAATTGACTTGAACCACCCAGTCTAGATCTTATTTGAAGATCTTTAACTCTATATCCTAATCCAAGAATATACTCATTACCCTGAATTTCTGTTAATAGATTATTATCAAAACTCAATGAAAGTAATCTATCTTTTCTAATCTCAGTAACCAATTTTAAAGAGTTTTTCATTTCTAAATCAACTTTAATTAATGGACTAAATTGTTCCATAAGATTGATATTACTAAATAATGTTTTGTTTTTATAATTGTCAGACTGATCAAAAACATCATTGTTTTGAAGGCTGTAATCTAGATTAAAATCAGGCTGAGCATAATCTAAATTTGATCTAAATTGATTGATAGTATACATTGAATTATATCCGTGTGATATTGAAAATCTTTTAAACTTCTGTCTAAACCATTTCATTTTCATAAAACCTGAATATTTAATAGTCCAATTTGGTATTGGAACATCTCTAAATGCTCCCAAACTAACTTTATTAGCGTCTGAGCCACTATAAGCAGACAAAAATGACGGTAATAAAACTGATTGACTAGTTTTTCCAAAACCAAGTGGGAAACCATTTAAATCACCATTTTCAAAATTATTTGGATTTGTAAAATCAACCCCTTGCTGGGCTGCAAGTCTTCTAGCAATTATTAGCCTGTTGGACTTAAAAGTTTCAAATACCTCAGAACTAAATTCGTCACTTTTTGTAAAAGCTGTTTTAATTAAAACTGTTGAAATATTAAAATTACCAACTGAGTTCTGAATAAACGGATTATATATGTCACTAAAACCATCATTATCTGTATCGAAAGTATTGAATGATTCGGTAATATTTTCAGCATATGTTCTACCACCGGTTAAGTCAATTTTTAAATCATTTAATGGAACCAAGTTTGCAGAAAATGTAAGATTTGTATTATTAGTAGCTGAAAATTGCTGATTAAATTCTGGGAAAACGGTTAACCATCCGTTTCTTGCTGCTAAATATCTAATATCTTTTTGACTACCGAAAACATATCCAAATGTTGGTGTAAATGATCCTATGAATCCTGGGGTGTCTAAGAAACCTGGCAAATAGGATCCATTATTTTCAGAATAATTAACCTGAATTCTTTTAACTGTGGTTATTAAATTAATAAATGACTTTAAAATAGGGTTTGTTTTTTTTGTTTGATTATTGTTAGAAAATCCTCTGACTCCTTTCGAATCCGAACTATTAGTGAGTTTTGTCAAACCTAAGTATCTGTAAAACTTCTGCATATCCAATACAGAATTGATATTGTGAGTATTTGCGTTTGAAACAGAATTTCCAAGATCATAAGTTTGCCCATCTAAAGTTAGATTTCCAAAAAGATCAGATCCCTTTTGCCATTGATAATCTCCAGTGTAGGAATAAGTGGTTTTTAAAAAATTAAAGGTTGGAATTTTATTAAAGGGTATGTCGTAATTAACTTCAAATTGCTGAACCTGTCTATTTGGATCTCCAATATCAAAGAATCTATCCCAAACATCTAATTCTGAATCTTGCACACCATTAATTTGATCATCGATGAAATAATTTCTGACAATATTGTTATTTCCAATATTATAGTCAATAGATAAATTTTCAGAAATTGGATAACTAATCGCTAATTCAAAATCAAATGAATAGTTTCTCCTAAATAATTCTTGAATTCCAATATTATCCTGTGTTAAATCAACCTCTCTAAATTTTTGCTTGTTAAATTGTCTGATGTAATTTGTATTAACACTGATGCTTGAAGGCAATAAATTAACATTAAAATCTTTTAATATTTTTAAATATTTACTATTGAAAATAGAATCATTATTCTTTAAAGGCTCAAGCTTAACAGTGTTGAAATTGAAGTTATAATTTACTCCTGCTCTAACATTTTGATCAAGCATATTTTCAATTTCATAATCTCTGTGATTAACTTCATTATAGGAATAGTTGAATGTAAGATTTTCTACATCATAAAATCTTGGTGTTTTTTCATCATTAGTTCTCTGCTTATTAACACCAATTAAATTTAAACTCTTTCTTTTTGTATAATCCTCTGACTGTCTTAAAATTGCTTTTTTATCTTCTTGTGATTCTGCCTGATCCATTCTCGATGACAGAGTAATATCTCTATATTGCTGATCAAATTCTGGTGTAATAGACTCTTCTCCTTGACCATAATTTAAAGGAATATTTAATCCCCATTTTTTTGGAAATAACTGACCAACATTTATGTTAGAAATTATATCATACTGTTTTTTATCTGCTTTGTCTCTTTCACTTGGGCCCTGCTCTATATTACCAAACCCACTAGTACTCTGTCTAGCAGTAGCTGAAATATTCATAAAATCTGCAATATTTGTATCAACTGCTAATGTTGCGGCCCATCCTCCTTCGTTATCCATATCAGAAAGTCTTAATTCGTTAAACCAAACTTCTGCACAAACATCCATATTATCCTGACTTGGATTTTTTACACCTATCATTAAGGTTCTAATATCTCCAAAATTAGGATTTCCTTTAATTGAAATTCTTTGCTGTCCAACATCTAGTGGTGAAAATTCATTCACTGGTTCTTGGTCAACATCTTCGTTTATTACATTATAAAAAATAGGCTGATCTGAACCTAATGTTCCGTTAAGAATCGAAAGAGATTTAATCGTTTCTAGCGCACTTATTGGTAAATCTATCTCATTAACAACAGGCCATACTGATTGAGGGTCTAATGAACCAGAGGGTGATTCTTGTAAAGGAATCTCAATTTGATAATAATTTTCTGAAAGATCATTTCCAAGTCTAACAAATCCTATTATATCTCCATCGGTAAACCCTGGAGATGACCCATCTTCAGCATGTAAAAACATTCTAAGACGATTAAACTGTCTCATGTCAACATTAATATTTTTATAGACACCTCTCGAATCTTCTGGCTCTAATTCACAAATATTTAAAACCAAAGATTGCTCATTCTGCCTTACGATTGTGTTATTATTATTAAACTGTTCTCTTTCAACTCCTGGAGGTGAAACATAACTTTCTTCATTTTCTTGTATACCAATTATTCCCACTGAAAAATCTGTTGTGTCATTGTTATTGTCAATTTCTTCATCAAGACTTAATTGATACTTTCTCCAATCACTTCTAACAAGTTCTAGAGTACCAAATCTAAAAATTGTATTTTGACTAAATTCAGTCAAATACATTCTCATAAATCTAATGGATCTAAAATCTGAAATTCCACCAATAGAACTAGTGGGTTCATTTACTGGAATTCTGAATTGATACCATCTTACCAACTCGGAAGTTCCATTGGGCAAACTCACGTTTTTTTCTTTTCGGTCAATTATATAAGGGTTATTTAGATTTGACAATGAATTTGGAGATATTTCAAGTTCGTATTCATAATAACTATCAATAGTATTCATTGTATTATCTCTGTTTATATCTTCAACATCAGGGTAGGTTGAGGATCCTCGGTCGGTATCAGAAATAGTTTCGGGTGAATTTCCTTCTAAACCATTATAACTCATATATCTTTCAAAAATACTACCTTGTTTATTTAAGAAATAGCTATAATTATCATTTGCAGGATCTGATAAATTTGAAAAGTCTGAAAATACATTAGCCTCTTCATTATCATCATAACCGTCAATACCAACATCCTGATTAGTTCTTGAATCTCCAACAGATGAAAAAGCATATACTAAAGATTGATTTTGAGGCACAACTGTTCCCCATGTCGTTGTTGGTAAAAGACTTATATCACCATCTTCAGGAAGACCATTTTCATATTGCTTTCTTCCATCTTTAATAATGTCCTCTGAAATATTTCCAAGGTTAAAAGTAAGTTTACCACCATTATTTTGGTCACTTTCTAAAAAAGGATCCATTAACCAAAATTCCAGATATTCAACATTAGATTGTTCGAAATCGGTCGTATTTATTTGTCTTGTTATACCGGCCCAAGCATCATCAACATTATCAATTATTCCGTCAGAAACTGAGGGATCCATATTATATGGTCCTCTTAGATTTGGATAATAATTTAAATCCAATGAATTAATAACTGTTGTTTGACCTTGAACTAAATCAACCTGTGGGAAAATTTCATCTATAAATATTCTTCTGGAATATAGGTTTGATAAATCCTCATTTGAAATTTCAGATGGTCTCTGACTGCTGTAAAAAATTGGATCTATTGAATACCAATTAAGTAAAGCTCTATCATAACCATTTTGAATCCCATTATCATCCTCACCACCCTCAGAGTATATATTACCAAGGTTTTTTGGTCTACTTGCAATTGACCAAGATTGAGGCGCCAATAAGTCAATAACATTTTGAGTTCCTTCAAAATCATCTATATATGAAGTAGCTTCACCATTAAAATTATTTCCTTTAGGTGCACCTGGAAGTAGATATGCAAATTCCCCTCTAAGCGAGAAATTTGAAGGAACATCTGTTTCAATGTTTGGTAGTTTATTGACAAGCCTTGTTAATAAAGGGACTTCTTTAGAAAAATTTCCGTCAAAGCCAAATATTGTATTATTGATGGGTTCTGTACCAAAATTTGCTTTTTGTGTTAGAGGTCTTTCATGTAAATTTAGCAATGTACCAGAAACAATAAAATCATCGCTAAATTGATGTTCAATATTTACTCCAGAAAATCTTTTTGTTTGTTGACCAAATAATGCATTATTTTCCACACTTACATTAATGGGGATATTTGAGGCTTGCAATCCAGCATCTAAAATTTGAACTGTTCCCATTTGATAATTAACTGTATAATCAACTCCTTCAACTAAAACTCTACCACCTGCAGTAACTGTCACAGATCCTCTTGGTACATTATATGCACCAATTGGAATTCCACCTCCAGAAGATGATTTATATTTACCTTTAACTAAGAATTTATTTTTTTCTGCAGCCTGCTCTGCAGCTGTTTTTGTGGAATTATAAAGTGTATGATATACATATTTTTTTTGGTTTAAGTTATAATCACTTAAATTGTTTTGATCACCATTGTAATTCTCTGAAAAATCTAATCTTAAAGACTCAAATAAAAACTCTCCAAAAGGTTCAGCCTTCGTAAATATAATTTTACCAGATTGTTGGATTACGGTAATTTGTGGAACGAAATCAAAAAAACCATCACCTCCAACTTGAGGGTCATTATTATAATTTAACCTGTCAAAATTAAAGAAACTTAATAGGGGTTGTTCTTGAATTGGGAGAGAACCTCCAACTGGAGAAGGAAAAGGGGTGCCTTCAACAGGTGAAATATAATTTAACTCTGATGATTCTTTATAAAAAATATTTAATTTGAAGTCCTCTCTATCCAGCTGAAATGCGCCAGTATTATATATATTTTTCATCATCAAGTCCCAAATAGGTTCTTCAACATTTGTGACTGTACTTTTTAATAATTTTAA
>VMCO01000029.1 GCA_008081325.1 Flavobacteriaceae bacterium | reverse complement strand
AATCATGCTGAGGATTATGGTTTAAATGCAGGCAATATTAATCATGATTTCACAAAAGTAATCGCTCGAAGTAGAAACGTTGCTTCAGGTATGAGTAAAGGAGTAAACTTTTTAATGAAAAAAAATAAAATCGATGTTCTTAAAGGTTATGGCAAGATTAAAAAAGATAAGGTTGTCTCCGTAGATGGAACAGATTATAGTGCAAAGCATATAATAATAGCAACAGGTGCAAAATCAAGAGTTTTACCCTCAATACCTCAAGACGGAAAGCAAATTATTGGTTATCGTGAGGCTATGACACTTGAAAAACAACCAAAAAGCATAACTATTGTAGGGTCAGGAGCGATAGGAATCGAATTCGCGTATTTTTACAATAGTATTGGTAGCGATGTTACAGTTATAGAATATATGCCTAAAATTGTACCCTTAGAAGATGAAGATGTTTCAAAAGAACTTGAAAAATCATTTAAGAAAAAAGGGATCAAAATTATGACATCATCAGAAGTAGTTTCTGTAGAAAAGAAAAAAAACAAGGTTTTTGCTACTGTAAAAACAAATGGTAAAGAAGAGATTGTTGAATCTGAAATTTTACTATCTGCAGTCGGGATAAAATCCAACATTGAAAACATTGGTCTTGAAGATGTAGGTATTGCAACGGACAGAGATAAGATTCTTGTAGATAAATGGTATAACACAAATATTCCAGGTTATTATGCAATTGGAGATGTTGTTGCCGGTCCAGCATTAGCGCATGTTGCGTCTGCAGAGGGTATTTTATGTGTTGAAAAAATCGCAGGTCACAATGTAACTCCAATAGATTATGGAAATATTCCTGGATGTACATATTGTAGTCCTGAAATATCTAGTGTTGGTTTAACGGAAAAACAAGCTTTAGATCAGGGTTACAAAATTAAAGTAGGTAAATTTCCATTCTCAGCATCAGGAAAAGCTAGTGCTTCTGGCTCAAAGGAAGGTTTTGTTAAGGTTATATTTGATGAAAAATATGGTGAATGGCTTGGATGCCATATGATTGGAGCTGGAGTTACTGATATGATTGCTGAAGCCGTTTTAGGAAGAAAGCTTGAAACAACAGGAACTGAAGTCTTAAAAGCTATCCACCCTCATCCTACAATGTCGGAAGCAGTTATGGAAGCAGTTGCAGCCGCTTATGATGAAGTGATTCACCTTTAAAAAAATGCTTTTAAGGCTAATTCATAAGATTGAAGACCAAAACCACATATAACTCCTTTGGCGTTTCTGGATATTAATGAATTATGTCTGAACTTTTCTCTGGCATAAATATTTGAAATATGAACCTCAATTACAGGCGTACTAATTGCTGCTATAGAATCAGCTATACCAACTGATGTATGTGTATAAGCGGCAGCATTTAATATAATTCCATCAAAACTAAATCCAACTTCTTGTAATTTATCAATAATCTCTCCCTCAATATTTGACTGAAAATATTCGATTTCTACATCTGTATATTTTGATTTTAAATCACTTAAATAGTTCTCAAATGATTTGTTTCCGTAAATATCAGTTTCTCTCTGACCTAAAAGATTTAAATTTGGACCATTAATGATGATAATTTTTTTCATGTTTCAAATTTATTAAATTTATTAGAGATTGATACACTATGAAATGGATTCACGCCATCAATGATTTTAAAGATTACCTCAAAATAGAAAGAGGATTAAGTGATAACTCAATAATTAGCTATGAAAATGATTTAAAAAAACTTGAATCATTTCTTACTAACAAATCAATCAGTATAAACCCCTTACTTGTTGAGTCAAGCCACATTAAAGAGTTTGTTTATTATATATCAAAAAAGGTAAAAGCCAACTCACAATCTAGAATAATTTCAGGAATAAGAAGTTTTTATGATTATTTATTATTTGAAAAGTTAATTGAAAATAACCCACTAACAAACATTGAATCACCAAAACAGCAGAGAAAGCTTCCAAGCACACTTTCTTTAGAGGAAATAAATTTAATGATACAAAGGATTGACAGAACAAAAAAAGAATCTGAAAGAAATATTGCAATTATTGAAACTCTATATGGATGTGGATTAAGAGTAAGTGAATTAACAGAATTAAAAATTTCAGATTTATTCTTTACTGAAGACTTTATAAAAGTTACAGGAAAAGGTAATAAACAAAGACTTGTCCCTGTTAGTGATATTAATAAAAAATGTATAAATGAATATATTTTAAACTCAAGATCAAAATTAAAAATAAGTGCAAATTATTCGGATATTTTATTTTTGAACAGGAATGGTAAGAAACTAACCAGAGCAATGATTTTTACGATCGTAAAAAATCTTTCAAAAATATCTGAAATTGATAAAATCATATCCCCTCACACCTTTAGACACTCATTTGCTACACATCTTCTTGAAAACGGAGCAGATCTAAAAACAATTCAACAATTATTGGGTCATGAGAGCATTACTACTACAGAAATATATATGCATTTAGATAATACTGCATTGATAAATGTGATGAAAAAATTTCATCCTAGATCAAAATCTATTTAGCAATATTTACCGCTCTTGTTTCTCTGATAACTGTCACCTTTACCTGACCTGGATAAGTCATGTCAGTTTGAATTTTTTGAGAAATTTGAAAGGATAAATTTGATGCTTCATCATCATTAATTTTTTCACTTTCAACCATTACTCTAAGTTCTCTTCCAGCTTGAATAGCATATGCTTTTTCAACTCCGTCAAAATTGAGTGCAATTTCTTCAAGATTTTTTAACCTCTCAATATAGGAATCTAAAACTTGCCTTCTAGCTCCTGGTCGAGCTCCTGACATTGCATCACATACCTGAATTATAGGTGAAATTTAAGAGTTCATTTCAATTTCATCGTGATGAGCTCCAATTGCATTACAAACATCAGGTTTTTCTCCATATTTCTCAGCCCATTGCATACCAAGAATTGCATGAGGAGTTTCTATATCTTTTTCAACACTAGGAACTTTACCAATATCATGTAATAAACCAGCTCTTTTTGCCATTTTGGGATCTATTCCCATTTCAGAAGCCATTATTGCGCATAACTTAGCAACTTCTTTTGAATGTTGTAATAAATTTTGACCATATGAAGATCTATATTTCATTCTACCAACATATTTTATCAATTCAGGATGCAATCCATTAATCCCTAAATCAATAACTGTTCTCTTTCCTACCTCAATTATTTCTTGGTCAATTTCTTTTTTCGTTTTCTTAACCACTTCTTCAATTCTAGCTGGGTGTATTCTTCCATCTTTGACAAGTTTGTGTAGTGAAATTCTAGCCACTTCCCTTCTAATAGAATCAAAACAGGAGAGAATTATAGCTTCTGGCGTATCGTCAACGATAATTTCAACACCAGTTGCAGATTCAATAGCTCTAATATTCCTACCCTCTCTTCCGATTATTCTTCCCTTAATGTCATCCGATTCGATATTAAATACAGAAACGGTATTGTCAATAGCTTCTTCAGCTCCAATTCTCTGAATTGTATTTAAAATAACTTTTTTTGCATTCTCCTTTACTGTTAATTCAGCTTCCTCCATTTTTTCTTTTGCATATATAAGTGCGTCATTTTCAGCTTCCTTCTTTAGAGATTCTATTAAACTATCTTTTGCTTCTTTTTTAGATAGACCAGAAATAACCTCTAATTGTTTGATTTGATCTTTTCTTACTTTTTCAACTTCTTTTCTTTTCTTTTCTAAAGAGGAAAATTTTAACTCAAGTTCAGTACTTCTTTTTTCTAGATCTAAATTTAACTGCTCATGCTTTTTTATAATCGAATCAACTTTAGATTCCTTTGATGTAATCTCTCTTTCAATTATTTTTATCTTATCCTCCCTTGAAAATATAATTTTTTCGTGTTCCGATTTTAATTCTAGAAATTTTTCTTTCGCCTGTAGTATTTTATTGTTTTTTATACTCTCTCCTTTCTCATTTGCAGTTTCGATAATTTTTTCAGCTTCTTTTTTTGCATCACTCAACATACTCAAAGACTTGTTTCTGTTAACAACACTCATTATTACAACACCAACAAATAAACCGATTACTCCAACAACTACTAACCCTAATGATATTTCCATAATTTTATTTTTAAAAAAAAACCTACAAAAGCTTTTTTATTTAAACTCCAGTTAAACAGGATTAGGGCTACAAGACTGATCAAAAATCTGAATAAAAAACTTCAGCACGATTTAACAACCTAAACTCACCCTTTATAATTAATTAGCGTTGAGTTTACAAAAAAAACTAATGTAGGTAGTTTTATAATATTATTTAAAGAACTTAATTCTTATCATTAAGAGTATTTAGAAGATTAAACAACCTATCTTCTAAATCATTAATAAATGTTTCTTCATTCAAAGAACTTTGTTTTTTTCTTGAAGCAATTTGCAAGGCACACATAGCCAAGGCATCTTGCTTGTCTCTGACAGAATAATTCTGTTCAAATTTTTTTATCAGGGTGTTAATCTGTTGTGAAGCAAGCCTTAGACCTTCTTCTTGAGATGGATCAATTGTTAAAGGATATACTCTGTTAGCAACCGATAACTTAATTTTTAGCTTATCACTCATTTTACTCTGATAACTGAGAAATACATAAATCTATTTCTCTAATAAGTGAATTTATTTCACTTCTTGTTTCATTAATATTATTTTCACTACCCGAAATAGTATTTGCAATTTTTAAAGCCTTAAACTTCTCGTCTAAAGAATCAAAGTCAGACACAACATTATTCTTTTCTCTTATCAAGGTTTTATTTTTCTCTAACAAAACATCATTTTCTTCTCTAAGTCTTGAAAGTTCCTTCATGTTAGCTTCAACTTTTTTCTCTAAATCTAACAACAAATCCTTAATTTTATCCATAGCACAAATACTACATAACTAATTTAAATATTTAATTTTAAATTTTCTGAATTTTTCATTTATAACTTGTAATTATATGTTATTTTAGGGCTAAATGAGATATTATTTATTGACAATTTTTTTTCTTTTCAACTCAATAATATATTCCCAGAATTCTGGAGATTATCCTCTAGAAATTCCAATTATTCTCTCAGGTACTTTTGGTGAATTACGACCAAATCATTTTCATGCTGGTATAGATATAAAAACTAAAGGATCTGAAGGTCTGAAAGTTTACTCTATAGGTGATGGATATGTAAGTAGAATTCAAATTACCCATGGAGGATATGGAAAAGCATTATATATTAAACATGATAATGGTCAGTCCTCAGTCTACGCACATCTTCAAAAGTTTTCACCTAAAATTGAAAAAATTGTTAAAGAAATTCAGTACTCGAATGAATCATACACTCTAAGGGTTTACCCAAAAAAGAATGATATTAGAATTTCAGAAAAGGAATTAATAGGTTTTAGCGGAAATACTGGTAGAAGTTTTGGCCCCCATTTACATTATGAGCTTAGAGATGAAATGGATCGACCTTTAAACCCAATGACTTTTAAAAATTACCCGGTAAGTGACACAATACCTCCTGTTGTTTCAGGGCTTTACTATAAGAAAATTCCTGAAAATTCTATCAGTGGGTCAAATTCGAGTTTTAAAAAATTAAACATAAAAAAGCTTTCAGATAATTTATTTATTTCAGACACCTTAAAAGCAAGTGGCCTTATAGGATTTGGAGTGAATTCTTATGATAGAATGAATGGTACGTGGAATAAGATGGGTTTGTCAAATATTGAAGCAAATATTGATGGTGATAAAATTTTTGATATGGATTTAAATTCATTTTCCTATGATGAATGGAGACACATAAATACATTCGTTGATTATGCATCATACAAAAATAAAAAGATTAAAATTCAAAAACTTTACATTGAAGAATACAACCCACTAAACATGTATGATAGAACACTTGGAGATGGTATTGTTAAAATTATTAAAAAAAGTGAATTAGATCTGTACAGTATTAAATTATTTGATTTTAATAAAAACTATTCTGAAATTCTAGTACCTATTCAATGGAAAGAACAAAATGATTTGTCAAACAAAAAATCAAATCTACTAAACATGATTGATATTGACACTGACAGCACATACAATTTATCATTTGGTAACTCGGTAGTTTCCATTGAGAAAAATTCTTTTTACACAGATAAAAAAATTCAAATTTTTGAAGAAAAAAACATCTTAAATATTGATAAAGACTCGATTCCACTTTTGAAAGGGATAACAATTAAACTTAATACAAATCGTTATAATGATTCACTCATAGATAAGTCTTATATCGCTAGAATCGAAGAAAATAAAAAATCATCATTTGTGTCAAATAAGAAGGAAAACAATCGTATCGTTGCAAAAATTAATAACCTGGGTAACTACACGGTAAAAGTTGATTCGATTGCTCCTGAAATTAGTTTAATTAACATGTCAGAAAATCAATGGATTTCAAACAGATCCAAATTAATGATTAAAATAAATGATAATGGTTCAGGAGTTGATACTTACAGAGGTACTATCAACGATAAATGGATACTTTTAGAATATAATCCTATGAAAGGAATTTTAACTTATGATTTTAATGATAATATCAATAAAACAGATTCCAAAAACATATTGGAAGTTGAAATAAAAGACAATGTTGGAAATATTAAAAAATTAAAAACTGCATTTTACAGGCAAATTAAAGAATGAAGAAATTTATATCACTTTTCATATATTTTGCTTTCTCAATCCTTCATTGTCAGGAAGCGGTTCTAACTGGTTTAATTTTAGATGATCAAAACCTGCCAATAAAAGACGTAAATATTCAGTTCAATGACAAAGGCTCAACAAGCGATATAAATGGTTATTATAAAATTGCAGTTGAGTCAAATAAAACTATTGATGTGATATTTAGTCACATTAATCACAAACAACTTAAAATCAGTCTTGAGCTATCTGAAAATGAAGTTTTAGAATTTAATCCAATTTTAAATACAAAATTTGAGCAGATATCTGAAGTTATTTTAAACTCTACAACTAGGTCAGAACTAAAATCTATATTGAATATTTCACCTGAAAAATTAAGAAATATAAAAGGAATACAGCCTGGTATTGAAAATATAATGAAAACCCTTCCAGGTGTAAGCATTAATAACGAAATGAGTACCCAATATTCTGTAAGGGGTGGAAATTTTGACGAAAACCTAGTTTATGTTAATGGAATTGAAATTTACAGACCATTTCTAATTAGATCTGGCCAACAAGAGGGACTTAGTTTTATTAATTCAGAAATGATTGACGATATTAAATTTTCTTCAGGTGGTTTTGAAGCAATTTACGGAGATAAGATGTCATCAATTTTAGATATTAAGTATAAATCACCAACCTCTAACCAATATAGGTTTAATTCAAGCTTATTAGGAGGCAGTTTCACTTCTGAAAATATTTCCAAAAACAATAAAATTTCAAATATATTAGGAGTTAGATACAGAGATAATAGTTTACTGGTAAATTCAAAGGAAACAAAATCTAACTTTAAACCTTCTTTTTTTGATCTTCAGAACTTCTTAAAAATAAATATAAATTCAAAGATTGATGTTTCTAGTATTATAAATTTTTCAGTAAATAATTATAATTTCAAACCAATAAACAGACAAACTAATTTTGGAACATTAGATGACCCTTTAGCATTAATCATATTCTATAACGGAGAAGAGAAAGATAAGTATTCAACTTTTTTCAACTCATTTTCTGTTAATTTCAAACCTAATCAACTTGACACTTACAGTCTTATATCATCTTTTTATAATACAAATGAAAAGGAATATTTTGATATTCTAGCACAATATAATTTAGCTGAAGTAAATTCAAATATAGGTAGTGAGGATTTAGGTGAAGTTGAATTTAGCCAAGGAGTTGGTAGTCAACTAAATCATGCGAGAAATAACTTAAATGCCCAAATTCTTAATATTGAATCTAAACTTAGACTAATCAGAAATAAAAATGAATTTAATTTTTCTTTAAAATTTACTTCTGAAAAAATTAATGATAGAATTGTTGAATGGGAAGTAATTGATTCTGCTGGTTATTTAATTGATCCACCATTTATATCAAATATTTCTGAACAACCTTATGAAGCTAATGAAGGACCAATCGTTCCGTTTCAAAATATTCGATCTTCACTAGAATCTAATATCAAAAGAATTCAATTTTACAGTCAATGGGAAAATGAAAGCTATATAAATGATAATAAAATTTATTATAATTTAGGTTTTAGAATTCACCACTGGTCAGTTAATTCAAGTGAAGATATTTCAAGTAACTCAAATAAAAAATCGGTAATCAGTCCTAGATTTCAAATTGGATACGTACCTAGATGGAATCGAAAAATGATTTTCAACCTAAAATATGGTATTTACTACCAACCACCCTTTTACAAAGAACTTAGAGGTTATTCAGGGGAATTAAACCCATCAGTTGATGCTCAAAAGTCAACTCACTATGTGTTTTCAAACGAATATAAATTTGATTTATGGAAAAGACCTTTTTCATTAAATTCAGAGATTTATTATAAGGATTTAGACGACATAAACCCATATACAATTGATAATGTAAGAATTAGATATCAAGCTAATAATAATGCTTTTGGGTATGCCTATGGATTAGATTTAAGATTGAATGGTGAATTTGTTAAAGGAACTGAATCTTGGTTTAGCTTTGGCTATCTAAAAACAGAAGAAAATATTGAGAACAGGGGTTATATTTCAAGACCAACTGATCAAAGATTAAAATTTGGTATTCTTTTTCAAGATTATGTACCAAATATGCCAAATCTAAAAATGTTTATTAATCTAATATACAATACTGGACTTCCTGGTGGTTCCCCTAGCTATGCTGATCCATACGAATATCAAAATAGATTACCAGATTACAAAAGAGCTGATTTAGGCATTATGTATTTAGTAAAAAACTCTAATAAATTATTTAACGTTGATGAAATTTCTGTTGGATTTGAAATTTTTAATATGTTTAATATTCAAAATACGATTACAAATACTTGGGTTAGAGATGTTTACTCTAAGAGACAATACAGTATACCAAACTACTTAAGTCCTAGGATTTTTAATTTAAATATGGATATTAAATTTTAATTAATCAGGCAGCCAATCTCGTTAACCACAAAATCAATTTCCTCTTTTGAATTGTATAAGCTAAATGAAAATCTTAGAGACACTTTCTCATTATCGTCCTTGTTTTGTATATGCTTGAGAACATGTGATCCGGAATCACTTCCACTTTGACATGCACTACCTTTTGAACAAGCGATACCTTTCATATCCAACTTAAACATGAATAATCCACCTGTTTCGCGTTTTACTGGAAGTAAAACGTTAACCAGGGTATACGTTGATTTATTAAAATCCTCACAAGCTCCATTAAATTTAACTCCTTTGATTTTCTTTTTTATTTCGCTTATAAAATATGATTTGATATCTGTAATATATTTTTTTTCCGAAGTCATATTCTTAACAGAAAATTTTAATGCTTCAGACATACCTACTATATTATGCACTGCTTCAGTACCTGCTCTTAACCCCTTCTCTTGCATACCACCGGTAATATATGATCCAAGGTTTGTATTTTGTCTAATAAATGCAAATCCAACACCCTTGGGACCATGAAATTTATGTGCGCTGGCAACAAAAAAATCAACTTTAATTTCTTCAAAATCTAAATCATAATGGCCAACAGATTGCACAGTGTCACTGTGAAAAAGAGAATTGTATTTCTTGCAAATTTTAGAAACAGCTTTTATATCAGTGATATTTCCTATTTCATTATTTATATGCATTAAGCTTACCAAAGATTTTTGATCATTAGTTTTTAGAATATTTTCAAGGTCTTCTAAATCAACATCACCTAATTTTGACAATTTGACAAAGGAAACCTTAATGTTATTTGAACAAACTAAATCATCAATTGTATGAGTAACTGCGTGATGCTCAATTTTTGTAGTAATAATATGAGTAACACCTAAATTGTTTACACAATTTCTAATAATCATATTATCGCCTTCAGTACCTCCAGAGGTAAAAATAATTTCAGACGATTTTACATTTAAAACTTCTGAAATTTCTTTTCTTGATAACTCAATTAATGATTTAGATGATCTACCATAACTATGTGTAGATGAAGGGTTTCCATATTCATTTTTAATAACAGAGGCCATTGATTTGACAACCTCATCCCTTACCCTAGTTGTAGCTGCATTATCTAAATAAATTGTAGACATATCGTACGGTTAGTGATACTAATTTATTAAATTATTATTCAAACTCTTTTAAAGTTGATGTAATTATATCAATACAAATATTTAACTGATCTTCGTTTATAATCAGTGGAGGTGCAAATCTGATAATATTTCCATGTGTTGGTTTTGCTAATAAACCTTTTTCTGCCATTTTTAAACACATATTCCAGGCAATATTACTATTCTCATCGTCTTTGATAACTATTGCATTTAACAAACCCATACCTCTTACTTTCTCCACAATTTTACTTTTATCTATATATGATTGAATTTTTTCTCTGAAAATAATACCCATATTTTGTGCGTTTTCAGCCAATTTCTCATCTCTTATAACATTTAAGGCAGCCATAGCAACTTCACAAGCAACTGGATTACCACCAAAAGTTGAACCGTGCTCTCCAGGTTTAATTGTCAGCATTACCTCATCAGAAGCTAGAATTGCTGAAACTGGAAAAACTCCACCAGAGAGTGCTTTGCCTAAAATTAAAATATCAGGTTTAAATCCATGATGTTCACAACAAATCATTTTACCGGTTCTACCAATTCCAGTCTGAACCTCATCTGCAATGAATAAAACATTTGACTCCTTACACAAATCATAGGCTTTTCTTAAATAGTTTTCATCTGGCACAACTACCCCAGCCTCACCTTGAATTGGTTCAACCATAAAAGCTGCTACATTTGGATCCTTTAATGCAGTTCTTAAAGAATTTAAGTCATTATATGGGATCACCTCATAACCTGGCATAAATGGTCCAAATCCATTTGTACTACTAGGATCTGTAGAAGATGAGATTGCACCAAGGGTTCTACCCCAAAAATTACCCTCTACAAAGACAATTTTTGCAGCATCTTTAGGTATTTGTTTTACTTCGTACCCCCATTTTCTGGCCAACTTAACAGCAGTCTCTCCCCCTTCAACTCCAGTATTCATTGGTAAAACCTTATCATAACCAAAAAATTCAGTTATAAATTTCTCGTATTGACCTAATATATTATTATGAAATGCTCTAGATGTTAAAGTGAGTTTTTTTGATTGGTTTATCAAAGAAGATATAATTTTAGGATGACAATGACCTTGATTTACCGCACTGTAAGCAGATAAAAAATCATAGTATTTTTTTCCTTCGACATCCCAAAGAAATACACCATCTCCTTTTTCTAAAACGACTGGAAGAGGATGATAATTATGAGCCCCATATTTATACTCAAGATTAATTAGATCTTTTGAAGTTAACATTATATTAATTTTTTGATAGTTATATTTTTGTCCAAATTTAATGAATTATATTTAGTAAAATTTAATTTAAATTGGGTAGGAAAAAGAAAAAAAATATAGTTTTAGAAAATATAGAGTTGACAGGTGCTGGTTCACTTGGAAAATCGATTTCCAAAAAAGAAGGAGAGAAAATAATTTTTACAAAAAATGGTGTTCCTGGTGATATTGTTGATATAAGAGTTCGAAAGAAAAGAAAATCATTTATTGAAGGAGATATAATTAAAATCCACAAATACTCTTCAAAAAGAACTGATCCAAAATGCTCACATTTTGAACTTTGTGGTGGCTGTAGTTGGCAAAATATGAGCTACAAAGACCAATTAATTTATAAGGATGCTGAGGTAACAGAAAACTTAAATAGAATCGGTAAAACGGATAAATATTTAAAACTCCCCATTGTTAAATCTGATAAAATTTATTATTACAGAAACAAAATGGAATTTTCTTTTAGCAATTCGAGATGGATTACAGAAAATGAAATCAAAAAAGGAGACAATATCGAGAATAAAAATGCACTTGGTTTTCATAAATCTGGAATGTGGAGCAAAGTTGTAGATATTGAAAAATGCTATTTACAAGCAAATATTTCCAATAAAATCAGAAACTACATTAAGAGCAAAGCACAAGAATTAAACTTAGAATTTTTTGATTTAGTTAAGCAACAAGGTGACATAAGAAACTTAATGATTAGATCTACAACGACTAAAGAAATTATGATACTAATTCAGTTTTACAAATTTTCAAAAAAAACTGAAAAACTTCTATATTTTGTAAAAAATGAATTTCCAGAAATTAATTCGATTCTTTATGTAATAAATAAAAAATCAAATGATACAATTTATGATCTAGATATTAAATGTTATAGTGGTGTCGATTACATAACTGAAAAAATAAATAACCTTTCGTTTAAGATTTTAGCAAAATCATTTTTTCAAACAAATTCATATCAAACTGACAAACTTTACAAGATTGTAAAGAGATTTTCTGACTTAAAAGGAGATGAACTTATCTATGACTTGTATTGTGGAATTGGAACAATATCATTATTTCTGGCAAATAACGTGAAAAAAGTTATTGGGATAGAAACCGTTGGGGATGCTATTATTTCTGCAGAATCAAATGCAAAACTTAATAATATTTCCAATTGCAAATTTATAAAAGGGGATGTTAAAGATATTATCAATAAACCGATAAAAAATTATGAGAATCCTGACATAATTATTGTTGACCCACCCAGAAATGGACTTGACAAATCGGTTATAGATTCAATAATTAAATTGTCACCAAAAAAAATCATTTACGTGAGCTGTAATAGCTCAACGCAAGCGAGAGATATTATTGATTTTAAAAAGTTTTACAAATTAAAAACAACACAAGCAATAGACATGTTTCCACAAACATATCATGTAGAAAATGTTGTACTTTTAGAAAAAATATAAATGAAAAAGTTTATTATAATATTAATTGCAGCTGCTACAATTTATAATTGTGAAAGTGATGATATATGTCCTGAATCAACTTTAACTACACCTAGAATGATTATTACCTTTTATGACGTTAATAATCCTGAGGAAAGAAAAAATGTAGAAAGCCTAGGGGTTTATATTGTTAAGAATAGCGAACTTACACTGATAAATGAAATTAACGGCGTAAATACCGATTCTATTGCAATTCCATTAAGAGATGATGAATCTGTTTCAAATTTTAAGTTTTGTAAAGATTTCTCGGAAGATATAACCGTCATTCCAAGTGGTTTACCAAATCATTTATATGTTGACTATGAAATAAACGAAAGATTCATCTCAAGAGCATGTGGTTTTATAAATAATTACAATTTATCACTAGCACTACCCTATGACCCATTAAACACTTCAAGTTCTACAAACTGGATTTCTGATGTAATTATTTTAAATGATTCTATTAATAATGAAAATCAATCTCATGTTAAAATACTTCATTAACGTATTTACTTTTTTATTTATGAACATTACCCTTGGTAATGTTCAAATAGGAAATGATACAATCGAAAAATTTGGTATCAGAGCGGGATTAGATTTAAATAAGATAATAAGGTCTGCTACTAATGAAGATTACGCAGGGTTTTCTTTAAGTGGAGATATCAGACTAAAGGAGTCATTGTACGTACATTCCGAAATTGGAAATGAGGAAAAAAATATTAATAGCTACTATTTAAATGCTTCAGTTAAAGGAAGTTATTTAAAGTTTGGAATAAATTTTAAAATGAATAATGATATAAGATCACAAAATATCGTTTATTCTGGTTTTAATTTAGGTTTTAGCAACTTTGATCAAAAAATAAGCAGTTACACCATATATAACACAAACAGTTCAACATGGGGGGAATCTCAAATTAACGAACCTATAAACTTATCAAACTTAAACGCAATTTGGCTTGAACTTGTTTTTGGATTAAAAACTGAAATATTAAATAATCTTTTTCTAGGTTTTGAGCTTCAACTAAAGAATATAATAAAACAAAAAAATCTTGAGAATATTACCAACCTCTATATTCCAGGGTTTAACAGAACATATGATAGTTCAGGCTTAGGCGCCGGTTTTAGCTACACCATTTCTTACCTAATACCTATTGTAAAAAAATAAAATTAGTCCTTATTTTTCTTTGAGCCAGGATATATATTATAGTTCAACAATCTAGATTCTAGATTTGCGTTAAATAATTTGATTTTTTTATCGGCTTTTAGCCCTATAGATTTAATAGCTTCCAAATTTGCAGTAATTAACCAAACATCTGAATATTGATAATTATTTTTTAGAGTATCTCCTATTTTTTTATATAAAATATTTACATCAGTCGATATTCTTTTATCATAAGGTGGATTAATCAAAATATGTAGCCTATCATCATCGATTTTTTTTGATGTAAAAAAATCTTTCTTTAATACTTCCATTTCTATTCCTAAATCACTTATTTCTATATTTTTTTCAGCCTTTTTAACCATGGCGTTAGAAATATCAAAACCATAGAGTTTATTTTCAAATTCAATCTCTTTATTTCTTACCGATTCCTCAATTTTTTCAAATAATTCGTTATCCCAATCCTTCCATTTTTCAAAAGCAAAGGATAGACGATTTAAATTTGGAGCAATATTTTTTGCAATCATAGCAGCTTCAATCAGAAAAGTTCCTGTACCACACATTGGATCTAGTAAATCAGACTTCTTATCCCAGTCTGACATCAAAATAATTCCTGCAGCTAACACTTCGTTTAAAGGAGCTGCAGAATTGTATTTTTTATAACCTCTTTTGTGCAAAGATTCTCCTGAACTATCTAGTGAAACAGTGCAGAAGCTTCTGTTAACATGTATTTCTATTTTTAATTCCGGATTGAATGAATTAATACTAGGTCTATTATTAAATTTATCTCTAAATCTATCTACTATCGCATCTTTTGCTTTTAAAGAAGTAAATTTTGAATTATTAAACTCTTTAGAGTTAAAAACAACTGAGTTGATCAAAAAAGAACCATTATGGTCTAAATATTCCTCCCATTTGATTTCATATATTTTTTTATAATACTCATCTATATCTTTAAATCTAAATTCTGCAATTGGTTTGATAATTTTCAATGCGGTTCTTAAGCTAATGTTAGATTTATACATGAAACCTTTATCTCCGTAAAAACTGACATTTCTATTGCCTTTAATTATTTTTTGAGCACCAAGTTTAAGTAGCTCTTCTGAAAGTATTTCTTCAAATCCATAAAAGGTTTTTGCAATCATTTTAAAGTTATCACTCATAATCAGTTTTGTTTATCCCACAAAGTTTTCAGT
>VMCO01000180.1 GCA_008081325.1 Flavobacteriaceae bacterium | reverse complement strand
AAAAGGTAATATTTACTCAAACACTCAATTAAAAGGAAAACATGTGGGTGCTTATGTTTCTTTTACCGCTGAAAAAAAAGAAATATCAAGATATACCTCAATTGAAACGCAGGAATTTTATGATATAATTGAGGTGAAAGTGTCATCTTCATTTATAAGTCATGAGCAAGCATGGATAAATCTAAAGAGAGAATTGCCTGAAAATAAAAACTTTAATGAAATTCTGGCAGAGGGTCGTAAATCGTGGAATGATGAATTATCAAAAATAAAAGTCGAAACAGAAAACTCTGCCTATGGAATTTCAAATAAAACTAAATTTTATTCAAGCTTCTATAGAACCATATTATTTCCTAGACAATTCCATGAATATAATGAAGATGGTAAACAAATTCATTACAGTCCATACAATGGAAAAGTCTTAGATGGGCCTTTGTATACAGATAATGGTTTTTGGGATACATTCAGAGCCGTTTTTCCTTTTTACACAATATTATATCCTGAAAAACTTGGAGAAATTATGCAGGGGATTATGGTAAACCCCTACAAGGAAAGCGGATGGTTACCTGAATGGTCAAGTCCTGGACATCGCGACTGTATGATTGGATCTAACTCTGCTTCTATTATTGCTGAAGCCTATATTAAGGGTATAAAAAATTTTGATATTGATACAGCTTATAATGGAATTATAAATAGCTCAGAAAATGAAGGTCCGCTCAGCTCTGTTGGAAGGAAGGGAGCGTTTGAATATAATAATTTGGGTTATATACCTTTTGATTCATCAATAAATGAAAATGTTGCTAGAACATTAGAATACGCTTATAATGATTTTTCCATATGGAAACTTGCAGTTAAATTAAATCGTCCTGAGGAAGAAATCAAGTTGTTTAAACAAAGAGCTTTTAATTATAAAAATGTATTTGATTCTTCTACAAATTTTATGAGAGGAAAATTGAAAAACGGAAACTTTCAATCTCCTTTTGTACCCGATGCATGGGGAGGCGCATTCACAGAAGGAAGTTCATGGCATTACACATGGTCTGTTCTCCATGATCCGCAAGGTCTTATAAATTTAATGGGGGGAAGAAAAGATTTTATAAATAAACTTGATGAAGTTTTTACATCTGAACCAACTTCTGATTTTTCTTATTATGGCTTTAAGATTCATGAAATTCTTGAAATGGAACTATTAAATATGGGGCAATATGCGCATGGGAATCAACCAATTCAACATGCAATATATTTTTACAATTATGCTCAAGAGCCATGGAAAACTCAGGAGAAAATCCGATATGTTTTAGATAACCTTTATGGAGATAAGCCCGATGGTTATTGTGGCGATGAGGATAATGGTCAAACTTCAGCTTGGTTTTTATTTTCCTCATTAGGTTTCTATCCAGTAGCACCAGTTACAATGGAGTATATCATTGGAAGTCCATTATTCGAATATGCAGAAATTTCATTACCTAATGGAGAAAAATTTATTATTGACTCATCAGAAAATAGTATCAAAAATATTTTTATCGACGAAGTAAAACTTAACGGAGAATTTTATAATAAAAATTGGATACACCATGAAGATTTGACAAATGGAGGTAAGCTAATGTTTAGTATGAAAAATACGCCAAATTATGAATGGGGTTCTGACAAAAATAGTATCCCCTATTCTATGTCAAATGAGTAAATTTGTCGGGATGACAGGATTTGAACCTGCGACCCCACGGCCCCCAGCCGTGTGCGCTAACCGGACTGCGCCACATCCCGTTTTGGCAAATATAAATTATATGTTATGAATAAAAAGTTAAATATTAAAAATTTAAAACAACGTGAAATCATCCCTGGATTTAATGGTAAATTTGTCAATGGTGAAAATATAACTTGGGCATTTTGGGATATAAAAAAAGATTCTTCAATCCCTGACCATTTTCATGTTCATGAGCAAATCATGCATGTAATAAGTGGAGATTTTGAATTTACCATTAACGGATTAACTAGTGTATTTTCAGAGGGTGATACTATTGTTATTCCCTCAAATATACCGCACAGAGGAAAAGCTTTAACAAATTGTAAAATAATGGATGTTTTTAGTCCAAAAAGAGAAGAATATAAATGAAAATAAATTTAAAAGACAAAAAAGCACTTATCGGTGGCAGTAGCAAAGGTTTAGGTTATGCAGTTGCTAAACAACTAGCTGTTTGTGGAGCTATGGTAACATTAGTTTCTAGAAATGAAACTTTACTAAAAAAAAATATGATTGAACTAAAAAAATTAACAGGAATTGATCATAATTATATCGTAGTAGATTATAACAACTCAGAAGAATACAAACAAATAATTAGTGAATTTTTTAAAATGAATTCAGTAGATATTTTAGTTAATAATACGCAGGGGCCCAGTGCTGGAGATGTATTAAGTGTTTCTGAATCGGATTATAAGAGTGCATTTAATCTTTTATTTCAAAATACTGTTAACACTTCAATGGCAGCAATAAAAGGGATGAAAAAAAAGAATTGGGGAAGAATTATCAATATGACATCGGTTTCTGTTAAAGAGCCTTTATCTTATCTAGCACTTTCGAATACTATTAGATCTGCAGTTACTAGCTGGGGAAAAACTTTATCAATTGAGTCAGGCAAACATAATATTACAGTTAATAATATACTTACTGGATTTTTTAATACTGAAAGATTAAATCAACTCAATTCTGAAAAGGCAAAAAAGTTTAAAGTAGAAGTTAACGAAGTATTTAAAACAATGTCAGAAATGGTTCCTTTAAAGAGGATTGGCGAACCAGAGGAGTTCGGATATTTAGTCGCATTTTTATCATCAAATTATGCAGATTATATAAATGGTATTAATATTCCCATTGACGGAGGTCTGCTTAAATCAATGTAGAAATTATTCCAAAATTACAGTCCTTTCAGATGGATTAAAGTGCGTTTCTATCAAACTACCAGTAGAGTCAATTAACTCTAATTTTATTTTTACTTCACCCTTAGACAAACCTTCTATGTAGTAAGGTGCCCACTCATCAATAATAAATTCTTTATTCTGAATTGTTGCTCTAACTTTATTTCCATCAGCTGAAATTTCAGTATTAACTAAATAAAAATCAAGTAATAACTTTTCAGTATCAACTCCTTTATAGGTTCCTTTTGGCCTACTATAAAATAAAAATTCATTATTTAAATCAATCTGATTTTCACCCACTTGTGTTAATACATAAGCGTTTTTGTTTTTCACAGATTCATGATAAGATCTTGATAAAAATGCTAAAATGACATTACTACTGTCTTTGAGTTTTTTACTAAATATATTATCATAATGAGCTGAATAGGGACCATTATTAACTATAAAATGTATGTGCTGGCCTTTTTCAGAGTTAGCTAGTCTATATTCAAAATCTTTTAAAGTTTGAATACCAAGTTTATAGTCACTCACATTGAATATAAACTTATAATCATCGTCGACAATAGTAGGTTTATCTAAACTAATTTTTGCATTCGGATATTCGGGAGATCCTAATACTTTTGAAATCGTAATTTCTGATTTAGTGCTACATGAAGCAATAAATAAAACTAATAATAAAGAGATGTATTTTTTCATAGTGTAAATATAAATATTGGATAAAAAAAAAGCACCCATTGGGTGCTTTTTTTAGGAAATAAAAAATTTATTCTGCTGCTGCATCAGATGGAACATCCATTTGATACACATAAAATAATTGAACTTTGCCGTCCTTTATTTGACCATCAATCATTTGATTTTTTTTGACCTCAACGTCACCTTCCTTTAACGTTACAGAATGACCAGCAATTACCCATTCTTCACCACCGATAACACCCTTATAAGGCATTGACCAGTAGATTTCCCATTTAGGATCTGCCATTGAGAACCACATGTCTAAAAAGTTAATATGCTCATCCGTTCCCTTGATTCTTGCGCCATCTGGGCCAACTACTAAAATTGAATCAGAATTCATACTTCTTATTGCATCTAGATCTCTGTTATTGTGAGCTTCAATGTATTTTACCCATACATCATTAACCTCGTCAGAGGCAACCACAAATTTTTCACCGGGTTGAGGTACAAAGAAACCAGCCCCAACTTGCTCAGCAGGTGTGTTACATGCTGTAAATGTTACAGCAAAAATTAAGATAAATAGTTTTTTCATAGTTTAATTATTATAGTTAGTATTAAAGATTTTAGTTACTAGAAACTTTTACCGGCTGACCTTTTTCACCAAGCCAAGTAACTTGGAAAATTAAGTCTTCATCACCTGTGCTTGAGGATTTGTGCCATGTATTGGCAACTCCTAAAAAAGCTGAACCAGGTCCAAATACCTGTTCTTTGGTAACTGTCTTTTCACCATCCAAGTCATCTAGAGCGGTATTTTCATCAAATTTAACTGTTAATTCTCCTCGGACAACATACGCAACACCTGTGTATGGGTGATAGTGCCATCCTGATTCAAATCCTTTTTCCCATTGAGCTGTTTGCCCTGTAATTCCGGCCTCGCCCTCAGGATAAGTAAAAACATTTCCCATTGGGTCAACAGAGGTTTCTTCCATTGAAACTCCGTTTTCAAAAGGAAAGTCAACATCGTACTTCATATCGGAAACCTGTGTAGTTTGAACACATCCCATAAAAATAGAAATTGATAATAGTAATAATAGATTTTTCATAAGTCATTGATTTTTAATACTTGCAAGATAAATAAAATTGATGAAATAAATTTAAAAAAAAACACCCCGTTAGGGGTGTTCAAATTAAAGTGGAAATATTAAATAGTCTTACGGTAATACAACTGTATCAATTGCATGTATAATCCCATTATCAGCCTGAACATCGACTGCAATAATGTTGCTCATTCGCCCATTATTGTCAGTTAATATTCCTTCACCATTATCTCCAATATTAAATGTTATATTTCCTCCTCCAGGAACTGCCTGGTCCAAAGAGGTTGTAAATACCATACCATCAGATAAAGTTGTGGAAACTTGATTTGCACCTACTACAACATGATATGATAAAACCGCCGATAATGTTGGCTCATCAATATCACTTAAATCATCTGCACCTAGCTCAGTTAATAAATTTTCAAAAGCTGAATTTACAGGAGCAAATACAGTAAATGGTGATGGTGCAGATCCTGCTGGAATACTTAGTAGGCCAACAAAAGATTGAGTTAAATCTGGTCTTGTAAGTGCTTGTACTAAAACTCCAAAATTTGGGTCAGCTACAGCAAAAGTTACAACAGTAGGTAACCCTATTACAGCATCTACAATGTGAACTACTCCATTACTAGCTACTACATCAGCAGTTGTTACTGTTGATACTCCATTAAAGATTACTCCATTGTCAGTATTAATATAGATTGACATATTAGTATCTGATGCTGCACTTATTGCTTGAGTTGAAGCATAACCATTAGTTAACGAACTAGATTGTACTTCACCAATAATAACATGATTAAGTAGAACATTAGTCAAAACATCAACCGGGATATCATCTAAACTAGTCGCATTTATACTTGTTAAAAAAGCATCAAATGCATCATTTGTTGGAGCCAATACTGTAAAAGCACCAGGAGCACTTAATGTTGCATCCAATCCAGTTACCTCAAGGGCAGACACTAATGTGCTTAAACTTTCAGTCTGTGAAGCTAAGTCAACAATAGATGAACCCGCACAGCAAACACCATCATCATCATTATCGTCATCGCATGATATAATAAATAGTGATAAAAATAATAATGGTAAAATTTTAAAATAATTTTTCATAATCAATTTTTAATGTTAAAGTGGACTCATTTCAAATGCCATGCCAAGAATTGAAAAAGAAAAAATTAACTTTTAATTATGATTTATCAGCTTTCGGATTTTTAGCCTATTCAACTTTCCATTAGTTTCTGGAAAATTATCAATGACTAAAACATCTTTTGGAATTTCATATTTTTCTAAACATTTAAATGAACTTTGATAGCCAATTGGTATATTTTTTTTAAAGACTAAAACCACTATTTCACCGAATTCAACATTATCAATCGAGCTGATTACAAAATCAGAAGAAATGTAATTTGATAATTTTTTTTCAACCGATTCAGGATTTATTTTAACACCACCTGAATTTATAATAAAGTCTCTTCTTCCAAATAAAATGAATTTATTTTTAGCCGTGAGCTCAACTAAATCATTTGTCTGAATACGATCAATCGATAAATGATTTGGACTTATAAATAAGCAGCTATCAATCTGACCAATTTCAACCCCAGGCAAGGCGGTAAATTCCTTTTCACCGATCGAGATATTTTTAACTGCAACATGTGTAATTGTTTCAGTCATTCCATAAGTCTCATAAATAATCGATTCTGAATTTAAGATTTTTTTTTGTAGACGATTGCTTACAGGACTACCGCCTACAATAACCTTTTTAATGTACTTAATATTGTCTAAAGATCTTTCTAACTGCATAGGAGTTAAAGCTATAAAATCATAAACCGAAGATATATCTTTGATTGGTTCTGAAGAAACCGGAAAAAGGTTTAGATCCCATCCCAATACCATAGATCTTATTAGCATCATTTTACCTGCAATATAATCCAACGGAAGACAATTTATAACTTTTGATCCTTGTGGTAACTTAAAGAATTTAGACGTTAATTTTGCAGATGAAATCAAATCTGCCTTTTTAAGATGTATTTGTTTGGGAGATCCGGTTGAACCAGATGTGTTAACAATTATAAAGTCATCACTATTAAACCATGAATTTAAAAACTCGTAATAAAGTTCGTTGTTTTTAAAATAGGAAACTAGACTATCCCTGGAATAAGAAGTTCCGTCAAGTGTAAAATTTATATTTAATAGCTCTGATGTCAAATATTATTATTAAAAAAATTTAAATCCCAGTTTATATCATTATTTAAGAACAACCTATCTCCTTTAATTTCAAGAGGAGATTGAATGTTGTTAGAAAATAACATGCCTGTTCCTAAGCCTTGCCTAAGCTTAATTTCTTTTGTCGAAACCCATTGAGCAATAGCATTTAACCCTAAATTACTTTCCAATGCACTAGTAGCCCACCATTTAATATTTCTTTTTTTTGCAAAATTAATCCACTCATTTGAATCTTTAAATCCTCCAAGTAAGCTTGGTTTTAATATTAAAAAATGAGGATTAATTGTATCTATTAATTTCTCTCTTTCTGAGTTTAAATTAACACCAATAAGTTCTTCGTCAAGGGCAATTGGTATTGGAGATAATTCACAAATTTTAGCCATCTCATCGTATTGCTTTGGTTTTATTGGCTGTTCGATAGAGTGAATTGAAAAATCACTTAATCCCTTTAATTTTTCCAGTGCAGTATCTTTACTAAAAGCGCCATTTGCATCCAATCTTATTTCTAAATCTTTTTTAGAAAATTCTTTTCTTAAATTTTTAAGCAGGTTGATTTCACTTTCAAATTCTAGCGATCCAACTTTTAATTTCAAACAGTTAAAACCATTATTTAATTTACTTTTAATTTGTTGTTGCATAAATGAGATTTCACCCATCCATATCAGCCCATTAATTCGAATCCCTTTTCCGCTGTTGGTAAAATCTGAATCAAATAAATGGAATGGTGAGTTAAATCCTTCTAAACTTTTATAGGCTGTCTCGATCGAAAATTTAAGAGCTGGAAATTGATCATAATCTTTGTAATGTATCTGCTTACCATTTGAAATATCATTACATACTTGCTTTAATTTTGATTCAATTTGAAGTGTATTATCTATACTTAGCCCCGGAATTATACTACATTCTCCAATGCCATAATTTTTTACATGTTTTATGACTATAAACCAGCTATCTTTTTGTTTAAGAACATCCCTTGATGTTTTTCCTGGTGTTATAAAGTTTAAAGTATGTTTAAAAAAATTTGCTTTCATTAAAAAGAAAAATAGCAATTAGAATTGAGTATAAAAAAATAGAAAATGCAAGTTGTTTTAACAAAGGTTTAAATTGTACAGGTAATTTTGTAAAATGCACCTTAGCCAGGTGAAACAATAAAGGTAATAGCGCTACAATAATCAGAAAATGATTATAGGATATTTCAAAATTTTCCTTTGTCTTGTCAATTTCATTAGCAGCATAATCATAAATTGAAAACTGATTAGCCCAAAAAATAGTTAATATAATAGGTAGCATTATCAAAAAAATATGATAATATTTAGAGAGCTTAAAACCAATCCTAGTAGGAATTGTTTTCTTCTTCATTTTTGCATCATTTTCAATATCTCTTATATTATTTAGATTCAAAACACCTACACAAAGGAATCCTAAAGAAACGGCAATTGGTAGTAAATTAAAATCAAGCTTAAGAGTGTATAAAAAAGATGAACCCATTACACTAATTAATCCAAAAAAAACAAATACAAAAATATCTCCCAGCCCTTTATAACCATATGGTGATTTACCCATAGTATACTTGATAGCAGCAACTACAGAAAGAATAGACAGAATTAAAAAAATAAGAAGTAAATAATAATTTGTTCCAAAAGAGTATTTGATTAAAAAATATGAAAGTGAAACAGAAATAAATATATTAATTGAAATTGCTTTTTTTAATTCTGAAGTTGAAATTTCACCTGAGGCAATTGATCTCTTTGGTCCAATTCGATTGTCATCAGTTCCTAAAATACCATCGCCGTAATCATTTGCGAAATTTGATAAAATCTGATATGAAATTGCTGTAAGTAACGCTAATATAAATATTAAAATATCAAATTTTTGCAGAAAAAAAGAGTAAAAAGATCCTATTATAATTCCTGATATTGATAGGGGAATAGTTTCAAGTCTGGCAGTGCTAATCCAACTTTTTAATTTCTTTTTTGAATTAATTTTCAAATAAAATGATTTTTATGGTTTAAGGGAATTTTGGATACTTTTTAAATTTAGGATCTCTTTTTTCTAAAAATGCTTCCTTACCTTCTTGTGCTTCCTCGGTCAAATAATATAGTAGTGTAGCATCTCCAGCAAGTTGCATTAATCCATGTTGACCATCAAGCTCTGCATTTAAACTTCTTTTAATCATCCTCAATGCCAAAGGGCTTCTTTTTTGCATTAAAGCACACCATTCTAACACTGTTTCTTCTAGCTTTTCAAGAGGAACAACTTTATTGACCATACCCATTTCAAATGCCTCCTTAGCCGAATATTGTTTACATAAAAACCATATTTCTCTGGCCTTCTTCTGACCAACATGCCTAGCCAGATACGAGGATCCAAATCCACCGTCAAAACTTCCAACTTTAGGGCCAGTTTGTCCAAAAATTGCATTTTCACTAGCAATAGTTAAATCACAAACTACGTGTAATACATGCCCTCCTCCAATTGCATATCCATTAACCATCGCTATTACAGGTTTAGGTAACTCTCTGATTTTTTTATGTAGGTCTAATACATTTAGTCTTGGAACACCATCGTCTCCAATATAACCTCCAGTACCTTTAACATTTTGATCTCCTCCACTACAAAAAGCCTTCTCCCCAATTCCTGTGATTACAACAATATCAATATCATTTCTTTCTCTGCAAATTTCAAATGCATCAAGCATTTCAATATTTGTTTTGGGACGAAAGGCATTATAGACTTCGGGTCTATTTATAGTAATTTTTGCGACTCCGTTATAAATTTCAAAATTTATATCATTATAACTTTTTATTTCTTTCCAAGATAATTTCATTGTAATATTTTATGTGGTTTAAGGCTTTGACAAATATCTAAAATAATCCTTTAATATTTTTGTGCTTTTTACACTGGAGGTCTTTATTTCTAAAATTTTGGGTTTTTTAGAATTCTTGAAAAATGTCCTAAGGTATAAATTAAGTCCAAACTTTGTTGAAACTCGAGTATAATTAAAGTTAAACATTTTTGCAATTAGTCTTGCTGAAAAATCATGCTGGGTCTCAATAAATTCTGAAAAAAGATTGTTTTCTTTAAATCCAGGTAAAATTTTAAATATCCCTCCTCCAGAGTTATTTATAATTATAATTCGAAAATTTTTTGGAATATGTTTATTCCATAATGCATTTACATCATAAAAAAAACTCAAGTCACCAGTTACCAGAACTACTGGATTGTCATTTTTAATGGAGCTTCCAACTGCCGTTGACGTACTTCCATCAATTCCGCTGGTCCCTCTATTTGCAAACATATTGTTCTTATTTTTTAAGTCAAACAACTGAAAATACCTGACGGGAGAACTATTTGCGACTTGAATACTATATTTTTTTGGAATTAGATTTGTTAAAATTTCAAAAACTTTTAAATCAGAAAAATTTACAACCTTCAAGTATCTATTATGAAGTTCACGCTTTGACTGATTTAATTCATTCCATTTATTAAAATAGTCTGAATTAGTTTTTGTTGAGTTCATATTTTCAAAAAATTTATTTGGAGAAATATTTATGTGCTCAACAGCAGAATAAAATGAATCTTTTGAAATATTATTACCAATGTGAAAATGTTTTTTTGATTTATAATTTCTCAGAAAAGATTTAATTTTTTTGGAAACAATCATTCCGCCTAATGATATAACTAATTCAGGAGATAAGTCTTCAAATATTGTGTTAGAGTTTGATTGAAGTTCAATCGGAGCTATTAATCTATCAATATTGGAAATAAAAGAGTCATTAAAAACATTTGATGTATGCTCTTTCATTACAACCATTGATGAGTGTGAATTGATTTTTTCGATTGATTTTTGTGACAAAATATCTGTATCAGAAACTCCAATTAATATTAGTATTTTCTTTGCTTTATGAATTGTGTCGTAGTAATTATTTAAATCTATTTTGGGTAGAGCTATTTCTAACTTCTTTCTTGTTTTAATACTAATTGTTGGAGAATCTGAAAACTCATAAAGAGGCTCCTCCATAGGTACATTTAAATGTATTGGCTGCATTTTATTTAACGCTAGGTTAAATGCTTTATCAATAATTTTCTCATTATTAGCTTGAATTGATTTTTGTAATTTTTCGATCTTTAAAGAATCATCTTTATCATCAATTATTTTTTGCAAATTACTTTTTATAATTTCCTCTGTTGCATGAGTACAATCTTGGCTTAATGTATTTGAATAAAGTATATTTTTCTCAAAGACATTGGTTTGATTTATAGTCTGTCCGTCTCCAATATTAATTTTGTAGGCAGGTCTATCAGCAGATAAAATAATGAGAGGGATCTCACTGTAATAAGCCTCAGCAATGGCAGGATAATAATTTAAAAGTGCAGAACCTGATGTGCATATTAATATTGTTGGTTTTTTTGATTCTTGTGATAAACCCAAAGCAAAAAAGGCTGCTGATCTTTCATCAACAATACTATAAGAATTAAATTTTTTATTTGAAGCGAAACCAATTGCTAATGGAACATTTCTAGATCCAGGAGAAATTACAACATCAAGAAAATCAAAATTAAGACATGACAAAATTAATGTTTGTGCAACTGGAATTATTGGGTATTTAGTCATATGCAAATTTACTAAATATATAAATTAACCATTGTGAAAAACCCCAAGCATTGTTTGGGATTTATTTACTATTTCAGTCCATTCATCTAAAGCATTACTATCTTTTGTGATTCCACCACCAACATATACTGACAAGTTATCATCAACTATTTTTGCACACCTTATATTTACGTAAATATCACATGAATTCTTTTCAAACAAACCCATAAAACCTGTGTAAAATGATCTATTGTAATTTTCCATTTGATTGATATAATTAATTGCTTTGCTTTTGGGTGTTCCAGCTACTGCGGGTGTTGGATGAAGTATATTAATTATAGTTGATGAAGATTTTTTAGTTCTGGCCTTTATAACTGACTTAAGATGAAAAATATTCCCAGCCTTAACGGTTTGTAAAGCTCCGGTTTCAATATTTGTGCATACACTACCAAGATCATTTACTATTTGTTCCTCGACAATCTTTTGTTCTCTAAATTCCTTATCTGTCCAGCTTTGATTCATATCCTTTTTAGTAGCTGCTAAGGCAAAAGTTGTGATAATATTATTATTTAAATCAATCAGCTTTTCTGGTGAAGCACCAATCCAAACTCCAATTTCAGGATGATAAAATAAATAACAAAAAGCGTCATGATTTAATTGCAGTAATTTTTTAAAATATTCTATAGAAGAATTAGAGTTCAGCTTTACATTAAAAATAGACGAACAAACTACTTTTTCTAATTCTGAACTTTTTATGTCATTTATTGTTTTTTCAATGAAATTGATGTAGGAATTTTTTTTTGAATTAAATTCCTTAATCGAAACCTGTTGATTCGAGTTGTTGCTAATCTTTAATTGAAATTCAGTCTCTGTGGTTATATTCGGTGTTAATAGATATCCTTTTTTTTCAGAATCAAACGGCATAAATAAAAATCCTTTTTTATTGTCAAAATCATTTATTTGACCATCCACTGCATCTCCGCGAAGACAAATTACCTTATTATGACTTGGCTTTTTATAAACAACAAATGATTCTTTATTTTTTAAATAAAAATTTAAATTGCTATAAAACTTAAATTGTGAAATCATTTGGTTGCAATATATATAGTTGACGATCCAAATAATTTTGGCTTAACTATGACATTTTCAAAACCAACAGATTTTAAAATATTACTAAACCTTATTCCTGAAGGAAATGCTTCAGCAGAGTTTAGTAAATAATTATATGCTGATTTATCTTTTGAAAATATGCTTGCCATAATTGGAATATATGTTCTTGTAAATAAAGAATAAAAGAATTTCATAATTATGTTTTCTGGGACAGAAGTTTCTAGTATAACAAGTGTACCAGTATCATTTAAAACCCTGTAACTTTCTTTTAAACCTTTTTCTAAGTCTTGAAAATTTCTCACACCAAATCCAATAGTTACAAGATCAAAATAACCGTCTTTAAAATTTAGATTTTCGGCATCTCCTGTTTCTAAACTCACCATTTCATCTAGTTTGTTTTTTGATATTTTTTCTCGACCAACACTTAACATTTGTTCTGAAATATCAACACCAACTACTTTACAATTTGAAATACTTCCAAGATTGATTGCAATATCTGCAGTGCCGGTGGCAATATCAAGAGCGTTTTTAGGCTTAAGCTTTTTAGCTATATCCAAAATATTTTTCTTCCATCTTTTATGACTGTTAAATGTCATAATTCCATTGAGCAAGTCGTATTCAAAAGATATCGAGTCGAACATTTTTTCAACTTGATTTTTTTTTGAACTTTCAGATTTTTGATTGGGTTTCAACATGAATTTTTTAGCTCAGCAAATTTAAATAATTAATGTAGATTAACTTTAATATTTAATTAACAATAATCATGCTCAAAAACTTTAATGTTAAACTACATTTGTAAAAAAAACTGATTATGAGATATTTTTTACTACCATTGTTTATACTTTTATTTACTCAAGCATTTAGCCAGGATATTCAACATGTAGAAGTAATAAAATCAGACAAACAAGTTACAGAACTGTTTGATGAGCTTGGTGACAAAGAGATTAAGATTGATGTGATAGATCTTTTAGCTCAGCCAGCTCTAAATATTGGTTATGAAAAAATAAACGATTCTTATTCCTCATTTGGTGCTGATCTATATCTAAACTTAAATGATATCAGCTCTGCTGACTCATGGGCTGAAAAAATTTCTTTAAATCCCTTTTATAGATTTTACTTTTTAAACAAAACAGATTTTGGTGGTGAGGGGTATTTTGTAGAGGCTTTTTTAAAATTATCATACTTACATTATGATCGTGATACTTATTATTATGGACCTGATCCCGGCATTCCATATTATGAAAGTGAAGATGAAAAAACTTTTGATATTGCTCCTGGATTCGGAATCGGTAGAAAATGGGTGAATAGAAAAGGTTGGACCTTTGAGTACATGATAGGGGTTGGAAGATTCCTTTTTACTGATAACGGTAATGACAATTCAGACAGTGATTACTCTGTAGATATTCGCAGGCCTGACGCGACTTTTAAAGGTGGCATTTCTATTGGAAAAAGATTTTAATTAGTAATTGTTAGTTTTCACATTCTCCCTCTGACCAGCTTGAAATTCCTGCTGCTAAGGCATAACAATCATTTGAGTAAGTAATTTCATCACATCCGCAAACTGGATCATAAAGTTCATAACAACCTAAGTCGTCATAGGGAACTCCTATGATACAATTTTCACCATCATCTTCGTTACTACAAGCTGCAACAAGTGTAATAAATAATAATTGTACAACAGGTTTTTTCATATAAATAAAAAGTACCTAAGAGGATTATTAATCGCCACAGTATTGTTCCGTGATTGAATCAAGCATAGTTTCTGACTGAATGGTCATAACAATGATTTCACCTTGTTCGTCTTCAAACTCCATAGTAATTGGATACACTACTTCAAAGTCATCATCACATTCAACAGCATTACAATTATTTGAGTACCACTCTTCCATAAAACCATAAACTTCTTCTTCACTATTTGCAGTAAACTGCTCCCCATTTGGCGCTTCAACAGTGACTGGGTAAACTATTTCTCCACAGGTTTCATCATCCCATCCTTCGTCATAACAGTATTCATCTAATAATGCTTCTAATTCCTCTTCGGAATTAATCGTCAATGTTTGTACTTGATCATTAGTTTCAGAGTAGTATTCAACGGTTAATGGATAGTAAAGGTTAAAATCACCACAATCGTTACTGTTACAATTTTCGTAATATTGGTCAATGTATTCGTGAAGATTATTTTCGCTATCTACTGTGAGAACTTCACCTTCTGGATTTACAATTGTTAAAGGATATACTAAATCAAAGCAGTCAATCTCATACCAGTCTTCATCGTCCCATCCGTCATCATCCCAACCATCTTCACAAATTTCAAAATACATCTCAAGTTCTTCATAACTTCCAACTCCGACTATCTCTTCAATTTCATTACCATTTTCATCATCGAAATAGAATATTATATTAATTGGGAAATTTATTTCAGGTAATCCGTCATATTCATCACTCATTTCATAATATGATTCAACAGCCTCGTATAATTCATCCTCATTTCCTATCGAAATCTGAGATTCATTAGGCATAGTGACTGATATGGGAAATTGTATGTCAAAACACATAAAATCTTCCCATTCATTAAATATATCATAATCACCATCCCCATTTTGATCATAATTATCATCAAAAAGGACTTCCCCATTTTGATCAAAATAGATATATAATATATTTAGAAGTGAAACTAAGCTTCTTGATTCTCTTCTTATTTTGATTTCATAACCAAGTTCCTGAGCATGTAAAATAAGTTCAGTGGTAATATTGTTTTCTAAACTATTAATATAGCTTTGAGAAACTTCTGGAAGATTTTCAAAATTAATTTCAACTTTATCATTATGATTCTTTATTAATTCGATATGTTCTGAATCAGTTAAGTTTTGAATATTATTTTCTGTTTCAGAATCTGAACAACTAAAAATAAAAAGCGCTATTAATAAAAAGTGAACATAATTTCTCATAATCTTATAAATTTTATTTCACGTTTAGGGGTGAATTTACTTAAATCTATATTTTCTTGATT
>VMCO01000044.1 GCA_008081325.1 Flavobacteriaceae bacterium | reverse complement strand
ACTCTTAAATAGTTAAAAGCTGTTGAATTAACCAATGCTAATTTTTCTTCTAATTTTTTAATTAGTTCATCATTACCAAGTTTTTTTCCTACGTCTGAAATATTCACTAGCATTATTGGTTGTGGAATACCTAATCCAACAACACACATTTGTCCAAAATACTCTACATCTCCGTAAAAAGCCTCAATCTTAGCGGGATCTATAAATTCACCCTTACTTGTTTTAAAAGTATCCTTTACTCTTCCGGTTATAAATAAATGTCCATCAGAGTCAATTTTTCCTTTATCTCCAGTATGAAGCCATCCATTTTTTATTGTTTTGTTTGTTGTTTCCGAATCATTATAATAACCAAGCATGACGTATGGCCCTCTCATTAGGATCTCCTCTGATCCTTCGTCAATTTTTATTTCGACATTTGGTTGAACTTTACCAACGGATCCTGGTTTATTAAAATTTGATCCAGGCAATTGAGTTGTTATAGCACAGTTTTCAGTCATTCCATAACCTATTGTAATATTTACTCCGATTTTTCTAAACCAATTCCTTTGAGCAATTTGCATCGCTGCAGCTCCAGAAACAACAACTTTCGCATTTGATAATCCTAACCCTTTTTTAATTTTCTTTTTAATTACCGAGGATAGAAAAGGGATGGACAATAATAAGTCCAATTTTTTCTGACTGAATTTGGATAATATTCCAAGCTGAAACTTAGTATAAATTCTTGGAACACCAAAAAACACGGATGGTTGTACATCAGATAAATTTTTAACAAAAGTATCAATAGATTCGGTAAACGAAATTACACCGCCGTTTTTGAAAGTTGTAAACTCTACAGCTATTCTTTCAGCAATATGATTCATTGGTAAATATGAAAAGAAGGAGTTGTTACCTTCAAAGTCTACACATAATGGATTATATTCTTTGGTGTACATTACATCGGTATTTTGATTAATTTCAAAACTTAAAACAACACCTTTTGGGTTTCCAGTTGTACCAGATGTAAATATAATTGTCCAAACATCGTCAATATTTGGATGATAATTTTCTTTCTGAGGATCAAATTGATTTATAAAATCATTCCACTGATACCCGGTATCTATTTTAGAATTCCCTTCATAGTGTGGAAAAGAAATAATAGGCATGTCATTTGAAATACCTTTTTTTATTTCATCCCAATTTTCAACTTTACCCATGAATAAAGCTTTAACATCGCCAAACTCAAGCAGATTTTTTATTTCATGAGACTTGAGACTCGGAAAAAATGGAACTGAAACATAACCAGCCATTATGATAGCAAGATCAGCAATAATCCATTCACGACAATTTTTTGACATTAATCCTATATGACTGCCTTTTGGTAATCCCAGGCTTTTTAGACCAGTTGCTAATTTTCTTGCCATAATCCCAGCTTCACCCCATGTGTAAACCTCCCAATTATCACCAAAAGGTTGCCTTAAAAAAGGTTTGTCTCTAAGCTTTTCTTCCCAATCATAAAATTTAAAATGATATTTATTACTACTTGACATATTTCTAGTTTATTTTGATAACAAATTACAAAATTGTCTCAGTTTTTTGCGAATTATTCATTTATAATTTAACAAAAAAATATTTTGTTAATTAAAGGCTTTATTTGTTGAATTTTTGATAAAATTATTAATAACACTTAAAATTAAAATTATTAAATTGTTTGTTTAAGATTAATTCCCAGGCTAAAATGGAAGAAATAAGTTCAAAGGTAAATGTATTAGGTTCTAAGTACATTGAAAATTATGCTTCAATGAAAAAAATTATTTTAGAGCTAGAGTCCTATTTTGAGCTTTCTAGAAGCGAAGGAAGTAAAGAAAAAATTAAAAGAGCTAGAAAAAGAAATAAATTATTGGCCAGAGAAAAAATTGATCTTCTTCTTGATGAAAACAAGCCCTATGTTGAACTTATGTCATTAGCAGGTTTAAAGCATGAAAACGGCTTTGGAGCAGGTGGTACTACTGTAGTTGTTCTTGGTTATGTTTCTGGAATATTATGTTTGATTAATGCTAATGTTGCTACTAGAAAGGCTGGGGCTATTGACTATGCAACAAGTTTGAAAAACCTAAGGCTTTCACAAATTGCCTCTGAAAATGAATTATTAACAATAAATTTAGTTGAAAGTGGAGGAGCTAATCTCCCAGATCAAGACAGGGTTTTTAATAATTATGGTAGATTTTTTATGGAAATGTCTCAAAGATCAAAAAAAGGAATTCCATCAATTTCTGTGGTTTTTGGAAATGCTACTGCGGGAGGAGCATATGTTCCTGGGATGTCAGATTATACAATCATGCAAAAAAATAACGCAAAAGTATTTCTTGCTGGACCGCCCTTAGTAAAAATGGCAACTAATGAAGATGCTAATGATGAGGAGTTGGGTGGGGCATTAATGCATAGTACAATTTCTGGTGTTTCAGATTTTTTGGCAAATGATGAAAAACATGCGCTTGAAATAACCAGGGATCTAGTTTCCAAAATTTACGAAAGTAAATTTCAAAAACATGACTATGAAAAATATGCTTTATTACCAAGATTTAATGAAGATGAGATCCTAGGTATTATTCCATCAAATCTTAAAAAACCATTAGATATTCGAGAATTCATTATGCGTTTTATTGATAGCTCTGAATATATTGAATTTAAAGAAAATTACGGAAAAACAATGTTGTGTTGTTGGGCAAAAATTAATGGATATCCTGTAGGGATTATAGCAAATAATGGAGTTATTTTTATTGAGTCTGCACGTAAGGCAACTCACTTTATCCAACTTGCAAATAAGTCTAATACCCCTCTTCTTTTCATTCATAACACAACCGGCTTTATGGTTGGAAAAAAGCACGAACAAAATGGAATGATAAATACTGGTTCGCAACTTGTTCATGCGGTTGCAGGAAGCACAGTTCCACACATAAGCTTACAAGTAGGTAATTCATATGGAGCTGGTAATTATGCTATGTGTGGAAGATCATTCAACCCTAGATTTCTTTTCTCATACCCTAATTCAAAATCTGGAGTAATGGGAGCAGATCAGTTAGCTGGGGTAATGGAAATTGTAAAAAGAAAATCTGCGGAATCATTAAATAAAGAAATTGATGAAAAGTTATTATTAGAGGAGAAAAAAAAATTAGCTGAACAAGCAGATAAAAAGGCAAGTGTATGGCATACTACATCTGAAGTATGGGATGATGGCGTTATTGATCCAAGGGACACTAGGAAATACTTGTCATTAGCTCTTTCGGCTGTGTACAATACTGAAATAAAAGGCACAGATTCGTTTGGAGTCTTTAGAATGTAAATAATATTATATGGATTATTTTAAAGAGAGTGAATTATCAAATTTTTGGAATAATAAATTTCATTTTTTAAATGTTAATCTAGATGATGAAGTTTTTTATTTGACCTTAAATAGATCAAACAAAAAAAATGCTCTACACCCTCAAATGATTAACGAAATTGCGTTCTGTTTTAATTATATTTCAAAAAATAAAATGATCAGACTGGTTATTATTAAATCAACAGGTGATACTTTTTCTGCTGGTGCTGATTTAAAAGCTTTAAAGAATAATATCGAACCTCATCAATCATCAATCCCAGAGCCATCAAAAAAAATAATCATAGGCAATTTATTTAATAATCTCTATAAGCCAAAGCTTGCTGTTGTGGAGGGAAACGTATATGCTGGAGGGTGTTTAATAGTTGCGGGATGTAACTATGTAATATCATGTGATAATTTGACATTTTCACTGCCAGAAGTAAAACGAGGTATTTTTCCACTTCAAGTTATGGAATCTCTTTCTCATATAATTGGTTTGAAAAAAACAATTGATTGGTGCATCAGGGGATATAAAATTGACACAAAAAAGGCTTTTCAATGGGGGCTTGTTGATGAAATTTGTAGTTTAGAAAACCTTGAAAATTCGATTCAAAATTGGATAAAAAGTTTTTCAGAAAACTCCCAAAAAGCGATTGAATTTGGATTGAAGATATATCATGAACATTTTCAAGATAACTCCAAGCACGAAAGGCTAGAAAAACTATTTAGAGAAATGATAGATCAGGATCATCTTTCAGATGATTTTCAAAACTAATTTACAGGTAGTAATTCATTAGCCATCTCAAAGATATATGGTAATACATAGTATACCATTAATGTAATTGTAATAATAGAAATCAAATTCATCCAAACACCTTTTTTAAACATATCTTCAATTTTTAATAATCCTGACCCAAAAACAACAGCATTTGGTGGTGTTGATATGGGTAGCATAAAGGCACATGAGGCGGCAAGAGTCGCACTTACTAATAAAAAGTAAGGATGTACTTCAATTGCTAATGCAATAGTTACAAGTACAGGAAGAAGCATAGCTGTTGTTGCCATGTTTGAAGTTACTTCTGTAAGAAGATTAATCGAAGTAACAATAGTTAAAATGATTAAAAATAATGAAACATTATTTAGATTTTGAAGAAGGTCTGCAATCCACAAGGCCAATCCGCTTTTTCCAAATGCACTAGCAATTGCCATTCCTCCACCAAATAATATTAGGATTCCCCAAGGTAATTTATTTGTGTCATTCCAAACAAGTATTTTATTTTGAGATTTTGGATTTTTAGTTGGAATTATAAATAGACTAAGGGCAAAGAAAATCGCGATTATTGTGTCATCTATCATTGGAAGTATTAATTCAATAGAGCTTCTAAAAATCCAACAAAATGCTGTAAGGCTAAATATCATTAATACTTTAATTTCTTCATTTGAAAATTTACCAAGTTTTTTTATTTGTCTTCTAATTTCATCTCTTCCTGATGAGAATTCTTCATTTTTAAACTTAAAAGCAATTTTTGTTAAATATGTCCAGCATATAATCAATAATAATAAAGATAACGGTACTCCAAACTTCATCCACTCAAACATATTTAATTTTATACCATAGCTTTCTTCAACAACACCAGCTAAAACCATATTTGGAGGGGTTCCAATTAAAGTAGCCATACCCCCAATTGAAGCACTGTAAGCAATTGCTATCATCAAAGATTTTCCAAAAATTTCGTTTTCGTTTTGCTCTGTTTTAGGATCATCTTTAAGCTGAGAAATTATCGCAAGTCCAACTGGTAATATCATGATTGATGTAGCTGTATTAGATATCCACATTGATAAAAATGCTGTGGCTAACATAAACCCTAGAATCACTTTTGATTTATTACTTCCTGTAGCTCTAATTATATTTAAAGCTAGTCTTTTGTGTAAATTCCATTTTTCAATTGCAAGAGCAATCAAAAAGCCTCCTAAAAACAGAAAAACTAGTTTATGCCCGTAAGCTGCAGTTGTTGTAGCTAAATCCATAGCTCCAGTGATAGGAAAGAGAATTATAGGAAGCAGTGCAGTAGCATAAATTGGTATACATTCGAAAATCCACCATACTGCCATCCATACTGTTGAGGCAAGCACACATTTAGATTGATAGCTTAAACCATCAGCTTCAACAAATATCAAAATCAATGAAAATAATATTGGCCCAAGAATTAATCCAATTATATTTTTTAATGAAAACATAATTTATACTTTTACTTAATCAATATTATTGATTTTTAATTAAAAAAAAATAATTAGTTTCGAAAAAAAATTTTTATGAAGAATTTAATAGCCATTTTAGTTTTTGTCTTTTCTATGAGTTTAACAGCTCAAACCAATCAGGATTTATTATCGCATTATAAAAAATATTATAAACAGATGCAATCTCAAGCTGATATTCAAGGAGTTATAAATGCACTAACTCACCTAAACATATTAGAACCTAGTCAAGCAAGAAAAGACACATTAGCTACTCTTTACATGAATGAAGGAAGACATGTTGAAGCTCTTAATACTATTGGTATTGAGAAAAATGAGTCAGATTCAGATTTGGCTGTTCAAGTTAAAGCATTTTCCTTAAAGGCTATCAATGATATTGATCAGTCAATGGTGCATTATGAGGAATTATTTAAAAGAAAACCAAATCCATTTATAGCGTATGAATTAGCTGAAATGAAGATTAGAACAGGTGATCTAATGGGCGCTACCAGAAATATAACATTTGGTATTGCAAATTCAGATGGAGAAATTGTTAGAAATTATTATGAAACTCAACAGCCATATTCTGTCCCTATGAGGGCTGCTTTTACATACTTGAAAGGTTTAGTTAAAATTAATGAGGATAGAGAAAAAAATATTGACGCTGCAATTTCTATCATGAATGAAGCTCTTGAAATTGCTCCTAATTTTAACTTAGCGAAAATTAGTATTGATGCTCTTAACGCCCAAAAAACAACTAATCAGCAATAATACTCTGTTTTTCTAACAACTTATCGATTTGAAAATTAAGATTTGAAAAGGAGTTATTTATTTTTTTAACCATCTTAATCTTTTCATCATTTTCAATTTCATAGTTTGAAAGCATTGCTTCAAATATTAAAAAATCGGTTTCAATTACCGTAAGTCTTGAAATAATTTCAGATTTATTAAGCTCGTTTGGAGTAGAATATTTTATCCCTTTAAAAAACCTTAGTAAAAACTTTTTATTATCGATTAGTGAGCTATAATCAGCAGAATTAATTTGTACTATGAATTCAGATAGTTCAGAGTAATTTATCCATTTTTCAACAGCTTCATAATATTTAACCTTATGTATTAAATCAAAATTTACTTCGTTGTATCGAATGTCTTTTGAAACCGTTTTATCCTCTTGAATACCATTATTTGTTTCCTTACAGCTCAAAGAAAACAAAAGAATTAAGAAAAAAAAATTAGTTAGTCTTTTCAAAACTTTTTGGTTTACCGATTAAAAAGACTAACAAAATTAAAATTAGCACAAAAAACTCCCACCAGTATAAATATGTAGGCCATTCTCCAATGACCATTGGGTTGTCTACAGCAGGAGGGACGTTAACGTACATATAGTTTGAGCCCAAAATATTATTTAGCTGAATTAGCAAAATCATAAGAATATTTAGAGCAACATATGTTTTTAGCCAAGAAAACTTTGTCAATTTCATTCCTAAATTATTTCTTAAATAAATAGGAAAAGCAATAATCATTGCATGTTTAAAAAAGAACTGAATATAAAAGAAGTTGTAGCCACCATAATCATCTAACAGTGGAGTGAATATAGCTTGTATCCCCCCTATAATCCCGCAATAAAAAAGAAACTCAAACAGGAATTGTCTTTTATGCTTAGGAATAAACATAATGAAACAGCATATCAAACCACTAATTGAACATAAATGAACCGGAAGCTCTTTGCTAAGTTCCCATTTTCCCAAAGAGAAAAGTAGTGTGTGGTTAACAATAAAAAAACCAATCATTAGAAAGGCTAAAAATCTAGCATATTTTTCTTTTTTTTCTTCAGGAAGTTTATGTCCAACATATAATACAATGAATATTAATGAAATAACACATGCAACAGTTAATATCCAATCAGTCGACAAAAATTCGACAGAGTATTTATTTATATCAGAATTTATCATTTATCAAATAGTTTGAAGTTGGGTAAATATAATAAAATTAAAAGATTGAGGTAAAACAAAAGCCCTCATTAGAATGAGGGCTTTGTGTGGTACCTCCAGGAATCGAACCAGGGACACACGGATTTTCAGTCCGTTGCTCTACCAACTGAGCTAAGGTACCTTTTGAGCGCGTCAAAGATAGATTCAATTTTGTTATTCCCAAAATTATTTTATGAAAATGCTTTTGTAAATTTGTTAAGTTATTATTTAAAATGAATTTAGTAGTCGATATTGGTAATAATTATTTTAAACTTGGAATTTTTGAAAATTCAAATTTGATCTACACCTTTTCAGATAAAAATTCTGAAATAAATAACGAGATTGAGATAGTGTTAACAAAATATAAAAATGTATCATACGCTATAATTTCTAATGTTTCTTCGTTGAGTGTTTTTGAGGTTTTTAAAAAATTTGAAATAAAAGTTTTAAAACTAGACTCAACTTTAGTATTACCTTTTATTTTAAATTATAAAACACCTGAAACATTGGGTAAAGATAGATTAGCATTAGCTGCAGCTGCATCAACATTATACCCGCATTCGAATAAGTTAATCATTGATGTGGGTACTTGTATAACGATTGATTTTGTAGATTATGACAATAATTTCTTTGGCGGTTCTATTTCTCCGGGTCTTGAAATGAGATATAAGTCTTTAAATAATTATACTGCCAATCTTCCTCTGCTTAAAATTGGTGATGATTATAATTTTCCTGGTGATTCTACAAATTCGTCTATTCACGCAGGTGTTATTGGCGGAGTTTGTAACGAAATAATGGGATTTATTACTAAAATAGACTCTAAGCATGACAATATTGAAGTTATATTGACCGGAGGAAATGCTAAATTTTTGTCAAAAAGATTAAAAATTACCATATTTGCGAATCAAAATTTTATCTTAGAAGGCCTTAATTGCATTCTTAACCTAAATAAATAATAATTGAATAAAATATTTTCACTACTATTTTTGCTGTTTTTTGCATATTTAACAGTTAATTCACAAAACAACACATCATCCCCTTATTCTTTTTATGGGATTGGAACACTTGATTTTAAGGGGACATCTGAAAACAGAGCAATGGGTGGTGTTTCTGTTTACAATGACAGCATACACATGAACTTTAGAAATCCGGCATCCTACACAGGAAAGAATATGTTTTCATTTAACAATGAGGGAAGACTTGTAAAGTTCACTGTTGGGTTGGGCCATAATGAAACTAATTTAAAAACCTCGGACAATAGTTCAAAAACAACAAATACAAGTTTTGAGTACCTTGGACTTAATATTCCTATGGGAAAGTTTGGATTAGGGTTTGGGTTAATTCCACATTCATCAGTTGGTTATAAATTACAATCATCAAATGAAGAAGATCAATTACAATATAAATATTATGGAAACGGAGGTCTCAACAAGACTTTTTTAGGAATTGGTTATCAATTATCCAACAATATTGCAATTGGATTTGACGCCAGATACAATTTTGGTAATATTCAAAATTCAGCTCTTGAATATTTATATGATGATGAATCACTTCCTCTTGATTATCAAGCAAGAGAACAGAATCGATCTGATCTTAGTGGTCTTAATTTTAATTTTGGCTTTACTTATAATGGAAAATTAAACGAAAATCTTGAATTGCATGGCTCTTTTGCTCACTCACCAGCATATAATCTAAGTTCTAGAAATAGTAGAACTTTCGCATCAGTTGTCATTAATCCAAATACTCAGATTGAATTTCCGGTTAATGAAATTAATGTTGATCTAGAGGCTATTGGTTTAGATAAAACCGATTTATCAATGCCATCAAGAACAAGCTTAGGTATTGGTGTAAGCAAATCTAAAAAATGGTTTTTGGGTGCTGAATATACCTCATTAGGTAGTAGTGTTTTTTCAAATGATTTGATCACAATTGAAAATAGCGAATTTGAAGATTCCTCCAAAATTTCCTTTGGTGGGTTTTATATTCCTGATTATGCATCTTTTAGTAAGTTTTGGAATAGAGTTGTTTACAGAACTGGATTTTACTCAGAAAAAACCGGGCTTGTAATTAACGGTGAATCGATTAACGAATTTGGCATATCATTTGGGTTAGGAATACCATCTGGTGGCCTTTTCTCAAACGTTAATGCAACTTTTGAATATGGTAAAAGAGGAACCACAAATGAAAATTTAGTTGAAGAAAATTTTATAAACTTTCAACTTAGTTTATCGCTAAACGATAGATGGTTTATAAAAAGAAAATATAATTAATTATGAAAAAAATTATTGGATTTGCGCTGTTGTTTTTGATTTCTTTTAATTCATTCTCTCAAGCTAATGAAGAAGATATTAATGCACTTTCAATTTTTACAGAATATGTAAAAGCTAAAAATTATGATGCAGCATTTGAACCTTGGATGGAATTAAGACAAAGGAACCCTAAATTTAATAGTGCTATATACGTGTATGGAGAAAGAATTTTAAAGTATAAAATTGAAAATTCTTTATCTGATGAAAAAGTGAATTATTTAAATGATTTATTAAAATTATGGCAAGAGAAAAGAGATAACTTTCCAAAAAAAACTCCTCTAGGAGATATTTTAGCTAAATCAGCCCAATTGCAAAATGATTTTAAGACTGAATTAGGTTTAAGTAGTAGCGAAATATATTCCAATTTTGACAATGCTTATAACGAAGATTTAAATTCCTTTAACAATCCTAAAAATTTATACACATATTTTAAGCTTCTTGTTCAACTTTATGATGACAAACAAAAAAGTGCTGAAGATTTATTTACTAAATATGACGAAATTTCAGAAAAAGTTGAAAAAGAGATAAAAAATTACACAAATCGAGTAAATAAATTTGTTGGATTATCTGACGAAGAAATTTCAAGTAAGGATAAAAGGAGGATAAAGTCTTACAACAGTTTCCTAAGAGCATATGATCAAATTTCCAAAGGGATGGAAAAGGATTTAGGTGATCGCGGTAATTGTGAGAACTTAATACCTCTTTATGAAAATAATTTTGATGCAAATCAAAACGATGGAAAATGGTTAAATAGAGCCATGAATAGATTGTATGGAAAAGAATGTGATGATTCACAGCTTTTCGTGAAAATAGTGCAGAAGAAAAATGAACTTGAGCCAAATGCAGCAACTGCCTATTATCTTGGTACAATAAAAGACAAGCTTGGAAATTCATCAGAAGCATTGGTTTATTATAATCAAGCAATTGAATTAGAGACAGACTCTTATGAGAAAGCAAAAATTTTATTCAGAATTGCTACTAATTTTAGAAAAAACGGTCTGTTTTCTAAGGCTAGATCCTATTACATGCAGGCCTTAGGTTTTAATCCTTCAATGGGTAGATCTTATTTGGCTATCGCACAAATGTATGCTTCAAGTGCTAAAAATTGCGGAGATGATAATTTTAGTCAAAGAGCAGTGTATTGGTTAGCATCCAAAGAAGCAATGAAAGCGTCCAGAGTTGATGGTACTCTAAAGAGTGCTGCAGTCAAGAGTTCTAGAAATTATGAAGCTAAAGCTCCGCAAAAATCTGAAATATTTTCATCTGGAAGAGAGGGAGAAACGATTGAGATATCATGCTGGATAAATAGATCTGTTAAAGTACCAAATCTTTAAAACTTGAAATATATTTTTTCATTCTTTTTCATTCTTTTTTTTTCATGTGATGGTGAAAAAGATTTAACTTCATTTTTAAGGTCTGCTGATATTCCTATTTCTTCAGCATCTGAAATTAACACTGTTCATACCGATTCAGGTATAGTTAGCAGTACATTGAGTAGTTCTAAAATGCTAAATTTTAGCAATGCTAGTTTTCCTTATTTTGAATTCCCAAAAAATATTGAGGTTATACTATTTGATCAAATGAATAATCAAACTAAAATCACAGCAGATTATGCAATTTCTTACAGTAATAGTGATCTGATTGATTTAAGGGGAAATGTGATTGTTTCTACACATCTAATGGATACGTTACTTACCGATCAACTATATTACGATAGAGCTGAAGAATGGTTATTTACAAATTTTGCCTTTAGATATGTGTCTTCTGACAAAGATATTCTTGGGAAAGGATTTGATTCTGATAAGTCTTTTGATAAAATTAGGTTTCTAGAGGTTAATGGATTTGTCTCTATTGAGGATTAGTTATTGTTGTCCTCATTATCACTGTCAAAAAATTATTTTTTATAATTGATAATAAAATACTACTTTTGGCCACTACTTTTATAGAAAATTATGGCAGTTTTAGGAAAAATTAGAGCACTTGGGCCAGTAGCATTAATTAGCGTTATTGGATTGGCTTTATTTGCATTTGTATTTTCAACAGGTTCAGGTACTGTAACCGACGTATTCAAAGCAGACGAATTTAATCAAAGTCGCGTTGCTGTTGTAAATGGAATTGAAATGGACAGAACAGACTTTATGCAAAAAGTTGATAACCTTGAAAAGCAAAATAGAGGTTCTAGATCTTCAATTCAAGCAATGAATTCAATTTGGAATTCAGAATTAAGAAAACTTGTTCTTCAATCTGAATATGAAAAAATTGGTCTTCAAATTGAAAGAGAGATGATGAGAGATTTCCTAAAAACTAATCTTGCAGCATTTGAAGATTTTCAAAATGAAAATGGAGATTTTGATGAATCTAAGCTAAATCAATTTATCTTAAATCTAAAAGAAATTTCACCTGAAACAATGGAGCTACAGGGTTCACTTGTTAATTACCAATCGTGGAATAACTTTGAAGATAATATTGGGAAATTAGGAATTGAGGAAATATACTATAAATTAATTGAAGCTGGAATTAATACAGCTCTTTTTGAAGGAGAAGAGGATTATTTTAATTCAAATGATGTTGTAGATTTTAAGTATGTAAAAATTCCATTTACTAATGTAGCTGATAGTGAAATTAAAGTTTCTAAATCTGAAGTGAATAATTACATTAGTGAAAACAAAAGTAATTACTCATCTGATCCCTCAAGAGACTTAATCTTTGTCCAGTTTGAAGAAAAGCCTTCCGAATTAGATAAATTAGAATCAAAAACAACAATTACTGAGTTGTTAGAAGACAAAGAAGAATATGATTTTGATTCGCAAAAAAATATAACATTCCAAGGATTTAAAAACACAAAAAATAATGAGGAGTTTTTAAATATTAATTCTGCTATTAAATTCTTTGATTCGTATGTATTTAAATCCTCTTTATCCAAATCTATAGCTGACAAAATTTATGAACTTAATCCCGGAGAAGTTTACGGTCCATATTCTGAGGATGGATTTATTAAAGCTACTAAGTTGATTGACACAAAATTTATTGCCGATTCTGCTAAAGTAAGACATATTCTAATCCCATATTTAGGATCTTTTAGAAGTGGTCCAAATGTCACAAAATCTAAAGACCAAGCTAAGAAAACAGCAGATAGTATTTTTAGAGTATTAAGTAGGAGTAGAGGTAAGTTTAATTCTTTATTAAGTCTATCTTCTGATGAAGTTAGTAATGAAAATGATGGAGTTATTGAATTTGCATATATTGACGGATTTGCTCCTGAGTTTAGAGACTTTTCTTTTGAAAAAAGAGTTGGGTCTATCGATGTTGTCGAGACTGACTTTGGTTTTCATATTATCGAAATTTTATCTCAAGGAAAAAAACAAAAGGCTGTAAAAGTTGGAAATTTAGCTTTAAAAGTTGAACCTTCAGAAAGAACTCAAGACAGCATATACAATGTAGCTTCAAAATTTGAAATTGCTGTTTCTGAGGATAACTTTAGGGATTATTCCAAAGAAAACAATATTAAGGTAAACCCAGTTAATAACATAGGAGAATTAGATGAAAATATTCCAATGCTAGGTCAACAAAGAAGTATTGTTAGATGGGCTTACGATGAAAATACCGAGACAGGTGATATAAAAAGGTTTAGTCTTCAAAACGGCGGATACGTAATTGCTATGTTAACCTCGATTAATGATCAGGGGATGATGTCTTATGAGAAATCATCTATAACTGCATTACCTAAAGTTAAAAATCAAAAAAAAGCTGAAAAGATTATTAAAAATATAAGTTCATCAAATTTGGATGAAATAGCTAGTCAAAATAATGTTGAGGTCCAAACTGCTCTTTCTGTTAATTTAAACAATCCTGTTATTTCGGGAGTTGGAAATGAACCTTCGGTTGTTGGATATGCTATGGGTGTAAGTAAAGATGTTACCTCATCTGCAATAATTGGAAATAGCGGAGTTTTTTACATTTATGTTACTGATAGAAGAAAAGCATCTTCACTAGAGAATTATCAAAATATGATTAATATGATAAGTTCTACCAGATCGACTAGCGTTAGAACCAAATCATATACAGCTCTAAAAGATAAAGCTGATATTGAAGATTTTAGAAGCACTTTCTACTAAACAATATATACTAAATCTGACAACTTAAGTATAGTTTCAAAACCTTTATTGTTAAAATAACTGAGGTCATTGTTTTTTGATGTAACCAAAATAAAATCACCACCCCAAGCACCTAGACTTTTTATTTTGCCTAAATTATAATCATTAAAAGTCAGTTTCTGTATCGGTTCCTGTGAAATTGCTTGAGAAATGATAGACTCATGCTCTACTATTAAATCTTCAAAATGATTTAAATTTTTGCATTGTAACATTTCCTCGGAAATTAAATTTATTCTTTTAATCAAATCATTTTTTTCAGATTTAGTTCTAAGATAATTTGTAATAGATGTTTGAGTATTTTGTTTTTTATCTAGATGTATCAAAAATATATTTTCAATAAATGGAGGGTTAAAAGTTATATTTTTAACATTAATTGAATTTTGTTTTTTTTCAAAAATAATTGGATTATTTACGTCACAGCACGCGATATCATAACCACTTCCTTTAAAAGCAGAAAATAATAATCTGTAAGGATCTATATTAGCCCATTTGGCAAGATTATTTACAAATGTTGAAGAAGTTCCAAGGCCCCATTCTCTTTTGAAGTTAAGTTTTGTTGAAAATTTATTTCCTAAAATATCTTTTACCTCTCTTGTTTTCAAAATATGATTGAATAGGAGAAGTAATTTTTCAGATGTGTTATTCTTTTCAGCGCTGTAAACAAGTTCATTATTTTTTAAATAAAAGTTTTCTTCGTACCATACATTCCCTTTTTCATCAATACCCTGCCATTCAATAATTTCTTTGTCACATTGTTCAACGTATAGTTCTTGGGTTAATTTAGACGGTAAAGCAATCGCTTTGGCACCATCCAAAACTAAATATTCAGAGGTTAACAAAATTTTACCATTACTTTTAAATAGCATTTATCGAATATTATTTATAAAAGTTTCTACGCTAGAACTGCTAACCAATTTGTCCTTAAAATATATTATTGCACTTTCTTTTTCTTTTTCTGATGCATTATGTTTATTAAGTAAGTTGGTTAGGTGCATTTTCATATGTCCTCTTTGAATTCCTGACGTAACTAATGACCTAAGAGCTCCAAAATTTTGAGCTAAGCCAACACAGGCTATTATATTCATAAGCTCTTTAGAATTAGGATTTTCTAAGATTTCAAGAGCTAATTTAACCAGTGGATGAAGATTTGTTACGCCACCAACAGTTCCGACGGCTAACGGCAACTTTAATTCAAAATAAAATATACTATTTTCTATATATGCGCTTGACAGACTCTTGTATTTTCCTATAGAAGCATAAGCATGCGCACCCGCCTCTATGGCTCTAAAATCGTTACCAGTAGCAATAGCTACAGCATCAATTCCGTTCATAATTCCTTTATTATGGGTCACTGCTCTGTGAATATCAATATTTGCAATCTCAATTGCTTTAACAATTTTTTCAGCAAAATTATGTGTCTCGGGTTCAAGTTTATTTAATTCGGTTACATTGCAACTTACAGATGAATGAACAACGCAGTTAGGTACAAAATTTGACAAAATACTCATGATCACTTCTATGTCATCTTGTTGTAATTTACTATTGTTAAACTTAGTGATTGAATTGTAAAAAGTCTTGGAAAAGTCTTCCAAACAAGAATTTAGGAAGTTCGCACCCAGTGCATCAACGTTAGTGAACGTTGCAAAAATCGGAAAATAGCC
>VMCO01000060.1 GCA_008081325.1 Flavobacteriaceae bacterium | reverse complement strand
GGTTGTCAAAGCTACCACCTGCAGGATAAACACCTACAGCTGTTCTTGTAAAGTTATCAGGAGGTGTTCCCTCATCATTACCGTGAGATCTACCCCAGTAACCTAAGTTAGCAGCACACCATCTTCCTACCATACCGTAAGCATCAGTACCTTCTTCTGTGAAGTCTAAATGGAATGGTTGAAGTTGTAGTGAACATTGAAGTGTTTCTCCGTTCGCTGTATCATCAATACCACCGTTCCATGAAAGAGGCCATACATATGGTCCTGCGTCAAATGCATAAAGCATACCAGTTTGTCCTGGTGTAATCCACTGTTGTCTGTAGAAATAGTATCTTCTTCTTGGATCGTCTGACATTACTGCTCGTTGAACAGCACCATCTTCTTCATTTCCAAGACCAGGATACGCTACAGGAGCATTATACCATTCACCAGGGTCACCAACCATTAGGTTCATTAGCCAGTTAGACTGATAAATGTTAGCACCAGAAGTTGTATAATCTGATTGGTACCATGGGTGACGTGTATCAGGTTGAAGTTCTTGAGTTCCATAATTGAATTGCATGTCTGCATCAGCAGTATCGATAATACCACCCTGTGCTAATGCACCAGCATAATCACCAGTAGTTAGCATTGCACGCATTCTTAATGTATTGATAAACTTCATCCATTTTGAAGTATCACCTCCATAGAATAAGTCATCACCACCACCTGCTGCATTTAGATAAGACTCAGCCTCATCTAACATTGCAACTGCCGCAGCATAAACATCAGCATCATCATCAACAGATGGAGATGGATATTCGCTTGGGTTGTTTGCTTCACTTAACGGAATGTCTCCTACAGAGTCGACAATACCCATCATGACGTGTGAAGCCATGGCTTTAGAAACTCCTAAATGGAAGGCTAATAAATTTTCCTCTCCATTTTGCGCTTCAATAGCAGCGATATCAGGAAGCATTCCAGAGTATAAACTACCCCAAGCTCCACTTACAGTACCACCACCGAAGTTGTTATAATAATCTCTACCACCCATATAGCTAATTCTTCCTAAAGCAGCACCGTTAAATTGCATGTCCTGCATTGCTCCGAGGTAGCTTAATTGGATAGAGTTTAATAACAGATCAGCATCAGCTAGATCTGGAGACAGTGCATTCGGGTCGACTAGATCCTCTAACTCAGTGGTCTCACATGAGTAGAACATCGTACCGGCTGCGATGACTGTCATCATTAAATATTTAAATATTCTTTTCATAATTGATTGATTTATTCGTTATTAAAATGATGCTTTAATACTAATACCATACCTTTTTGAACTAGGTCCATTAAGGAAATCCCATCCTCTAGCATTACCAACACCTGTACCGGCAACGTTTGGATCGAAGTTAGTAGCATCAGGAACATTATAGGCATCATACCATAAGTTAAATCCTGTAGCTGTTAAAGATAACGCACCAAAAGGAGTTTTATCTAAGAACTTCTGTGGGAAAGCGTATGATAAAGATAATTCTTGTAGTCTAACAACTGAACCATCATAAACTGATAATTCAAGTGGACCAAATAATACATTATTAAAGTAGTAAGTAGAGTTATTGATCTGTAAGTTGTTAGGAGTACCATCGTTTTCAACACCAGGAAGAATAAATGTATTCTTTCTGTCTTCTACGATACCACCACGACCAAGTAATGTAGCAACTGTTTTAGCAACGATATCTCCACCAGCAGTATGGCTTAATTGCCATCCTAAAGTAAAGTTCTTATACTTTAAAGTGTTTATAAAGTTCATTACATAATCAGGCTCTGGATTACCAATTATCGGAGTAATTGTTCTAGATCCTTCTGTACCTAATGGAACTTCGTTACCGTTAGCATCAATAGCCATAACATCTTCAATACCATAGTTACCAGATGCATTAACTACATAATTACCATTGTCATCTCTTTCGATTCTAGAACCAACTATAACACCAAGAGGTTCACCCTGAATTGCAGCGTTACCACCTATCCATGTAGCTGTAGAACCACCATATATAATTTGATCATCAGCCTGCTCAGTTACGACAGCTTTACTCTTAGTAAAGTTAACCCTAGCATTCCAGCTAAGACCATCAACATTTACAGGAAGAATTTCAAACATATCTAAATCAACATCAACTTCAATACCGTCACCTTCAATCTTACCAATGTTATCTTGTGTTGAAGTATATCCAGATGAAGTTGGAAGTGGTTTGAATACGATTAGATCTTTACTTGTTCTTTCAAAGTAAGAAGCATTAATACCAATTCTGTTTTTCCAAACTCTAGCGTCAAATCCTAATTCGAATTCACCTAGTAACTCAGGTTTTAAATTTGGGTTTGCTTGGAAGTTACTTACAGAGTTAGTAATAATTCCACCGTTAAGACCACCATTTTGGTTTGTTGCTTGACCTACAGTGTTTACAGTAGGATATCCACCAGGGAAACCAGCAGAAGTACCGTAACCAGCTCTTATTTTTAAGTATGATAAGTTTTCAGACTTAAAGTTTTCATCCATAGATGTAGGTAAGAAAGATACACTAGCACTTGGGTAGAACATACTGTTGTTCTCAGTTGGTAGGTTAGAAACCCAATCGTTTCTTGCTTGTAATGTTACAAATAAATAGTCTTTGTAATCAATATCAGCACTACCAAATACACCTAATGTGTTAGTTGCACCAAAGTAAGATATTGGAGTTTGATTCTCAAAGTTGAAATGTTGTATAACACCGTATACAATTTGACCACTACTTGCAGTACCTTCACGATCGTAAGTTCTTCTGTTAGAAGTTGCACCTACGTTGAAAGTTAATCCAACATCGTCACTTAAATCATAACTACCATTTAAACTTACATAGTGGTTGTGGATAGCCACGTTGTTATCCCACGTATTTAAGTAACCAAAGATAGCTTGGTTAAAGTTAACACCGTTTTTGTTAGAATATTCTTTATTTCTTTCGTTATACCAGTCAAGTCCATAACGATAAGTTAAAGAAAGATTATCATTAAATTCATATGTTAAACTAGTAGTAGAATTTATTCTATTAACTGTTTGACCACCTTGTGCATTAGCAACTGACCAGTTAGGGTTGATAATGTCATTACCATTTCTATAGTAAATACTACCACCATTTTCAGGAATAGTATAAGGTAATCCCATTAAGTCAACGTTTCTTGGAGTAAAGAATACATTACCGAATGTTGACCATCCTAATGTACCGTTACCTCTAGATGCTGCAACAGGAGGAGAAACAAATGATGTATTACTGTAGTTCATAGAACCTTGAACAGTAAATTTGTTAGACAGTTGTGCACGTCCACCAACAGATAAATTGTTTCTTCTTAATCCGTTACCAGGTGTAAATCCTTCTTCATCTAAGTTACCATAGTTAACATTGTATGAGATTTTACCATCATCAGATGCACCTCTAATGTTAATAGATGTATTAGAAACACTACCTGATCTGAAGAAATTCTCAACACTTTTGTAAGGTTTCCAATCGTATCTTTCACCAGTATACTGCTGATTTAATACATTGTTACCACCTAAGAAAGCGTTAAGAAAAGCTGAAGAACCGTATGGGTGTTCAACTGTTCCGTCAGGCTGAATGATTCCAGCTGGATCATTTAAGTATCCATCAACTCCATCTGGAGCGAAAGCAGGTCCCCAGTTACTGAAGAACCAACCAAATGATTGGTCAAAACCACCACCGTACGTATCTTGATAATCAGGCATAGAAGCCATTTCGTTAACAAAATATGATTGGTTTACAGTAATTTCAGTTTTCTTAGGCCCTTTTGCTTGAAGAGAACCAGATTTTGTAGTAATTACGATTACACCGTTTTTACCAGCAGTACCATATAATGTAGCTGCAGCTAAACCTTTAAGTACGTTAACGCTCTCAATGTTGTTAGGATCAAGATCTAAGAATCTACTTGAACCAAGGTTACCACTAAGGAAACCACCTTGAGCATTTGTTTCAGTACTGTAAGGAACACCATCAACAACAAAAAGTGCTTGGTTGTTACCATTAATAGAAGTATAACCTCTAATAACAACATTTGTTGCAGATCCTGAAGTACCAGACTGGCTAGTAATATTTACCCCTGATGCTTTTCCAGAAAGTACTCTGGCAACATCACCTTCAGTTCTTTGTTCCATTTCTTCACCAGCAACCTCACTTACAGCATAACCAAGAGCTTTTCTTTCTCTTGTAATACCTTGTGCAGTTACTACTACTTCTTCTAATTGTGCTACATCTTCGCTCATTGTAACATTAATTGTGTCGGAGGATCCAACTGTTCTTGATTCAGTTGTATATCCAACATAACTAAATGTCAAAACTGCTCCCTCGTCAACCATGATGCTGTAATTACCATCAAAGTCAGACTGAGTTCCAGAGGATGTGCCTTGCACAATAATGTTTACTCCGGCAACAGGCATTCCTGACTCATCAGAAACAGTTCCTGAAACCGCTTTGTCTTGTGCAAATGTTAGTTGCACAACAAACGCTAAAACTAGCGTCAAAATTCCACTAAACTTTGTTTTCATTTTAATTATATTTGAATTAGTCCAAAAACAAAAATCATAAATTAATGTTAATAAAACAACATTTAATTGTAAAATTTTAAGGTTTTTTTAAGATTTACCCTGTCGCTAATCAGAAAAAAGTCAAGAATATGACATTAATTTTGGCATTTTTAAGGTTAAATGAGTTCCCCCAATTGTTACCCTTAGAGTAATTTACTGATATTAAACCGTTTTCTGTAAGTGTTGAAAAACCAAATCCACCAGAGTAAATATCCTTTTCAATATTCAAGATATTATCAGTGTAATTTGCTATATCAAAAATGGTATATATATATATGGTATCATTTAAATAATAATTCAGGTTGGTTTTTAGTAAGGTGTAACTGTCTGAAAATATACTATTATCGTCAAAACCTCTTATCGAATTACCACCGCCGAATCTTAATAACTCATTATTAACTAAATTTTTTGAATTTATTTTTTCTTTGATAATTAGAGGCTGAAATTTAAATCTTTTAGAAATATTAAATTTTTTGCTTATTTCTAATTTATACTTACTAATACTTGTGATGTTATTTGATTGTTCCTTTTTTCCTAAACCATATCTTAAGTTTAGTTTAAAAAATTCAGGATTAAATTTATCTCCTTCGTCAATAATCAGGTATTCTGAAAATACATTAAATAATTTACTGTCAAAACTTTTTATATTTTCAGTCTCAATCCCTGAATCTGATTTGTTTTTCTGAAAACCTAAACCTAGTTTGGTTTTGTTTAAGTTCACATCAATGTCAATTATATTTTCATTAGAAGTATACGTTGAGTCTTTCTGAATAAGGTTTAATGTATAATTTACGTTAAATGCTGACCCTAAAAAGTATGGAATATTAATATTAGATTTTAATGATCTGTCCTGGTTTTTTTGAGCGTTAAAGTCAAAGTTTATATTTTCACCTGCATTAAAGGTGTTGTTAAGACTGATTTTAGCATAACCTTGGATATTTATCTTCCCTGAATTCTCGTCAGTATCAAAGCTAATAAATCCGTCAAATGAATTTTTTCTGATTTTTTCAAGATACAGAAAAAGTGAAGTAGAATCTTTAGTAAATAATATCTCTGGATCTCTTGAGTTTCTTGCAAATTTTGTTCTGTTAATCAATTTAGACTTATCCAAAGCTTGCTCTAAATCAAGTAATTTGTCTTTTTTGAGTTTGAAAATATTTTTTTTAAAATTTTTTGGAAAGTCTTCGTATCCTTTGACTACTACCTTGTCTAGAAATCTTTTATCACCATAGTCGATAAGTAAATCGGATTCGAGAGTTAATGATGTTATTAATTCATGGTTTTTGAAGGCTAACGTAGCAAACGGAAAACCTTTCCTAGATAATTTTTTAGAAATTTCACTTAATATCTCATCAATTTCTTCAAATTTGACTAATCCATTTTCTAATTTATAAACATTTAAAATATTTAAAACATCGTTGTCTAGATCTGATAAATTTGAAATCTTAACATATTTTATTTTTTGATTTTTATTTATTTTAACTTCATAATTAAACGAATCAACCATAATAAATGATTTTACTTCAGCTTCAAGATTACCTCTTTTTTTAAGAGAAATCAAAGTGTCCTCAACACTTAAAACCAAATCTTTGTAGTTGTCAAATATTTTAACTCTCTTATTTGATTCAGATTCATTAATAAATTTCAAATTATAATCCTGTGAATAAATAAAACTAGTCACCAAAAGGAATTTTATAAAAAGTAATTGTGATTTCATGTAATTGTGCTGAAATTTATCTGATTAAATGAACGTTAATTAATTGATTTTAATATAATTAATAATTTTTTTTTGAAAAAGTTAGAAAATTTAAGATGTAACATTTGAATAATTGATTTTAATTTCTAACTTTGCGCGCCTCTTAAAATGAGAGGTTAAAAAAAATATATTTTACAATATGCCAACTATATCGCAATTAGTAAGAAAAGGAAGAGCTAAAATTACAAAGAAAAGTAAATCAGCAGCTCTTAGTTCTTGTCCACAAAGAAGAGGTGTTTGTACACGTGTATATACTACTACTCCTAAGAAGCCAAATTCAGCTATGAGAAAAGTTGCTAGGGTAAGGCTTACCAACGGAAACGAAGTTAACGCATATATTCCTGGAGAAGGTCATAATTTACAAGAACATTCAATCGTACTAGTTAGAGGAGGTAGAGTAAAAGATCTTCCTGGTGTTAGATACCATATTATTAGAGGTGCCCTTGATACAGCAGGTGTTGAAGGTAGAACTCAAAGAAGATCAAAATATGGCGCAAAAAGACCAAAGAAATAATAGGATAATTAATTAGAAAAATATGAGAAAAAAGCAGGCAAAAAAACGTCCGTTACTTCCAGATCCTAAGTTTAACGACAAGCTCGTTACCAGATTTGTGAATATGATGATGTGGAGTGGTAAAAAGTCTGTTGCCTTCAGAATCTTTTATGATGCAATTGATGTTGTAGAATCAAAAAAGACTGACGAAGAAAAATCAGCTTTGGATGTTTGGAAAGATGCTTTGTCAAATGTGATGCCTCATGTTGAGGTTAGAAGCAGAAGAGTAGGTGGAGCTACATTTCAAATACCTAGTCCTATTAGATCTGATAGAAAAATTTCAATTGCCATGAAATGGTTAATTAATTTCTCAAGAAAAAGAAATGAGAAATCAATGGCGCAAAAGCTTGCTGCAGAAATTTTAGCTGCATCGAAGGAAGAAGGAGCTGCCGTTAAGAAAAAAGTTGACACTCATAAAATGGCTGAAGCAAATAAAGCATTTTCACACTTTAGATTTTAATATAGCATGGCTAGAGATTTAAGATATACAAGAAATATTGGTATTGCTGCTCACATTGACGCAGGTAAAACCACAACTACTGAAAGAATTCTTTATTATACAGGTGTTTCACACAAAATAGGTGAGGTACATGATGGTGCTGCAACTATGGATTGGATGGAGCAAGAACAAGAAAGAGGTATTACAATAACTTCTGCAGCTACAACTTGTACATGGGATTTTCCAACTGATAACGGTAAAAAGACTGCAGACTCGAAAGGTTATCATTTTAACATAATTGATACTCCTGGTCACGTAGACTTTACTGTTGAAGTTAACAGATCATTACGTGTTTTAGATGGTCTTGTTTTCTTATTTAGTGCTGTTGATGGTGTTGAGCCTCAATCAGAAACTAATTGGAGACTTGCTGATAATTATAAGGTTCCAAGAATAGGTTTTGTAAATAAAATGGACAGGCAAGGTTCAAACTTTCAAATGGTTTGTAAACAAGTTAAGGAAATGCTTGGATCCAATGCTGTTCAAATTGTATTGCCAATCGGTGAAGAGGCTGATTTTAAAGGAATAGTAGATTTGATTAAAAATAGAGCTATTGTTTGGCACGATGAATCAATGGGATCAACTTTTGATATAATTGATATCCCTGATAATCTTAAAGAGGAAGCAAAAAAATATAGAGGTTTGTTAATTGAAGAAGTAGCTTCTTACGATGATAACCTTTTGGAAAAGTATATGGAGGATGAAGACTCTATAACTGAAGAAGAAATTCATAACGCACTTCGTGCTGCAGTGATGGATATGGCTATTATCCCAATGATATGTGGATCTGCCTTTAAAAACAAAGGAGTTCAGTTCCTTTTAGATGCTGTATGTAGGTATTTACCTTCTCCAGTTGATAAAGATGCTATTGTAGGTACTAACCCAGATAATGATGAAGAGATTTCAAGAAAACCTTCTGTTGATGAGCCATTTGCTGCTCTAGCATTTAAAATTGCTACAGATCCTTTTGTCGGAAGACTTGCTTTTTTCAGAGTTTATTCTGGAAAATTAAACGCAGGATCTTACGTTTTAAACAATAGATCAGGTAAAAAAGAAAGAATTTCAAGAATTTATCAAATGCATTCTAATAAGCAAAATGCGATTGATGTAATTGAAGCGGGTGATATTGGTGCTGCAGTTGGATTTAAAGATATTAAAACAGGTGATAGTTTAACAGCTGAAAAATCTCCAATAGTTCTGGAAAGTATGGATTTCCCTGATCCAGTAATTGGTATTGCAGTTGAAGCTAAAACAAAAGCAGACGTAGATAAATTAGGTATGGCTCTTGCTAAGCTTTCTGAAGAAGATCCAACATTTACGGTTAGAACTGATGAAGCTTCTGGTCAAACTATAATTTCTGGGATGGGAGAGCTTCACTTAGATATTATTGTTGATAGATTAAAAAGAGAATTTAAAGTCGAAGTAAATGAAGGTGAGCCTATGGTTGAATATAAAGAGGCCATTACACTTAAGGCTGATCATCGAGAAGTTTATAAAAAACAATCTGGTGGTAGAGGTAAATTTGCTGATATTGCATTTACTGTTGAACCTGCTGAAGAAGGAAAACAAGGCTTAGAGTTTGTTTCTAATATTAAAGGTGGTAATGTTCCTAAAGAATTTATTCCATCTGTTGAAAAAGGGTTTAAAATGGCTATGCAAAATGGACCGTTAGCTGGTTATGAGGTTGATTCTATGAAAGTAACTCTTAATGATGGTTCTTATCATGACGTCGATTCAGATCAGTTATCCTTTGAATTAGCTGCAAAGATTGGTTTTAAAAATGCTGCAAAACTTGCAAAGTTTGTAATTATGGAGCCTATAATGAAACTTGAGGTTCTTACACCTGAAGAAAATATGGGTGATATAGTTGGAGATTTAAATAGAAGAAGAGGCCAGGTTAATGATATGGGTGATCGAGCTGGATCAAAGGTTGTTAAAGCTGACGTCCCTTTATCAGAAATGTTTGGTTATGTAACATCTTTAAGAACATTATCATCTGGTAGAGCTACATCAACTATGGAGTTTTCTCACTATGCAGCTACTCCTTCAAATGTTTCTGAAGAAGTAATTAAAAAGGCTAATGGATCAACTGATTCGTAACAAATATTAATAATGAGTCAAAAAATTAGAATAAAGTTAAAATCTTACGATCATAGTTTAGTAGATAACTCTGCTGAAAAGATTGTTAAGACTGTAAAAAGTACAGGTGCTGTGGTTACGGGTCCGATTCCATTACCAACACACAAAAAACTTTTTACAGTTCTTAGATCACCGCACGTGAATAAGAAATCAAGAGAGCAATTTCAATTAAGTTCATACAAAAGATTACTTGATATTTACAGTACATCTTCAAAAACAATTGATGCTCTTATGAAGTTAGAATTGCCGAGTGGTGTTGAAGTAGAAATTAAGGTATAAATTATACCTGCCAGGTTAAACTGGTTTAAAATGTCCGGAGCGTTTCGCGAAGGAAAAATGGAGAAAAATAATTTAGGGTTAAATTATTTTGACCCTAATTTTTTAAAATAAATAGAAATATAAAATTATGTCTGGGTTAATAGGTAAAAAAATAGGAATGACCAGTATTTTCGACGAGAGCGGAAAAAATGTTCCGTGTACTGTTATAGAAGCTGGTCCTTGTGTTGTTACCCAAGTCAGAACTGAAGAAGTTGACGGTTATAAAGCTGTTCAATTAGGTTTCGATGACAAGACAGAGAAAAGTACTACTAAGGCAGCTCATGGCCATGCTAAAAAGGCTGGTACCGTTGCTAAAACTAAAGTAGTAGAGTTTCAAGGTTTTGATCAGGATCTGAATTTGGGAGACACAATAAGTGTAGATCATTTTGAAGAAGGTGAATTTGTTGATGTTTCAGGAATCTCTAAAGGAAAAGGATTTCAAGGTGTTGTAAAAAGACATGGATTCGCTGGAGTAGGACAAGCTACTCATGGTCAGCATAACAGATTAAGAGCTCCAGGTTCTATTGGTGCAGCTTCATATCCTGCAAGAGTCTTCAAAGGAATGAAGATGGCCGGAAGAATGGGAGGAGAAAAAGTTAAAGTGTTGAATTTAAGAGTTTTAAAGATAATGCCTGAAAAAAATCTTTTACTAGTTAAAGGTTGTGTTCCAGGACATAAAAATTCTTACGTAATAATACAGAAGTAATGAAAATAGCGGTGTTAAATTCAAAAGGTAAGGAAACAGGGAGAGAAGTAACTCTACCCAAAGAAATTTTTTCTGTTAAGCCTAACGAACATGCTCTATATTTAGACGTGAAACAGTACCTGGCAAATCAAAGACAAGGTACACATAAAGCTAAAGAAAGAGCAGATATTACAGGGAGTACAAGAAAAATCAAAAAGCAAAAAGGTACAGGTACAGCTCGTGCTGGTAGTATAAAGTCTGGTGTTTTTAGAGGTGGAGGTAGAATATTTGGCCCAAGACCAAGAGATTATGATGTTAAGTTAAATAAGAAACTTAAGAGATTAGCTAGAAAATCTGCATTAACCCTTAAAGCACAAGATAAAGCTATAAAAGTTATTGAAGATTTTGATTTTAAGGCACCAAAAACTAAAATGTTTATTGATGTTTTGAAAGCTCTGAATATAGAAGACAAAAAATCTCTCATTGTATTTGGCGCCCCAAATAATAATGTATATTTGTCATCGCGAAATTTTAAAGGATCTGAAGTGGTAACTAGTTCTGAGATAAGCACTTATAAAATTTTAAATGCTAAAGAACTGATTATTTCTGAAAGCTCCTTGGTAAGTATAAATGAAAATTTAAGTAAATAATTATGAGTCTTTTGATAAAACCTATTATTACAGAAAAGGCTACGAATGATAGTGAATTAAATAATTGTTACACTTTTCAAGTTAGCAAATCAGCCAACAAGGTTGAAATTAAAAAAGCTGTTGAAGCTTCTTATGGTGTTAAAGTTGAAAAAGTTAGAACTATCAATGTACGTGCTGATAGAAGAATTAGATATACCAAAGTTGGAATACAATATGGTAAAACAAATGCAGTAAAAAAAGCAATTGTTCAATTAGCAGAAGGAGAATCAATTGATTTATACGCTAACGCTTAAAATTTAAGATAATGTCAGTTAGAAAATTAAAACCAATAACCCCAGGACAAAGATTTAGAATAGTAAACGAATATTCAGAAGTTACTACATCTAAACCTGAAAAATCTCTATTAAAGCCGATGAAAAAAAGCGGTGGAAGAAATAATCAGGGTAGAATGACTATGAGATACAAAGGGGGAGGTCATAAGAAAAGATATAGAGTAATAGATTTTAAAAGAGATAAACATGATGTTGTCGGAGAGGTAACTTCAATTGAGTACGATCCTAACAGATCAGCGTTTATCGCTTTAGTTATTTACTCTGATAATGAAAAAAGATATGTAATCGCTCAAAAGGGAATTAAGGTTGGCTCTAAGATTGTTTCAGGTCAATCTGTATCTCCTGATATCGGTAATGCAATGCCACTTTCTAGTATTCCGTTAGGAACCGTAATTTCTTGTATCGAAATGAGGCCTGGCAAAGGTGCAACTTTGGCTAGAAGTGCTGGTTCATATGCCCAGTTAATGGCTAGAGAAGGTAAGTTTACCACAATTAAGTTACCCTCTGGCGAAACTAGATTAGTTTTGAGTAATTGTTATGCTACCATTGGTGTGGTTTCTAATTCTGATCATCAGTTGACAGTTTCAGGTAAGGCTGGAAGAACAAGATGGTTAGGAAGAAGACCTAGAACAAGACCTGTTGCTATGAACCCTGTTGACCATCCAATGGGTGGTGGAGAAGGAAGGGCATCTGGAGGTCATCCAAGATCAAGAAAAGGAATCCCAGCCAAAGGATTTAGAACCAGATCGAAAACTAAAGAAAGTAATAAATATATTATTGAAAGAAGAAATAAATAATTATGTCTAGATCATTAAAAAAAGGACCATATGTCCACTACAAGTTAAACAGAAAGGTGGAAAAAAATATCCAGGATAACAAAAAGACGGTTATTAAGACTTGGTCAAGAGCAAGCATGATAACTCCTGATTTTGTAGGTCAAACTATAGCTGTTCACAACGGTAGACAATTTATACCTGTTTATATAACAGAAAATATGGTTGGACATAAGTTAGGTGAGTTTTCTCCAACAAGATCCTTTAGAGGACATGCAGGAGCTAAGAACAAGGGAAAAAAATAGAAATATGGCTGTTAGTAAAGAAAATATGAAAGAAAATAACAATATGGCTGTTGCGAAGCTTAATAATTGCCCTACTTCGCCAAGAAAGATGAGAATTGTTGCTGACTTGGTTAGAGGTAAAAAAGTTGATCAAGCTTTAGATATTTTTAGATTCAGCCAGAAAGAGGCGTCTAGAAAGCTTGAAAAGTTATTATTATCTGCTATTTCAAATTGGCAGGCAAAAAACAAAGAGGCTAATATAGAAGATGCAAACTTATATATTCATGAGATTAAAGTTGATAGTGCTTCTATGCTTAAAAGAATTAGAACTGCTCCTCAAGGTAGAGCACATAGAATTAGAAAAAGATCTAATCACGTAACAATTGTATTGAATACTAAAGAAAATACTCAAAGTAATTAAATAAATGGGACAAAAAACAAATCCGATAGGAAATAGAATTGGTATCATCAGAGGATGGGAATCTAACTGGTATGGCGGCAATGATTATGGAGATAAATTGGCCGAAGATCAGAAGATTAGAAAATATGTTCATGCCCGTCTAGCAAAAGCAAGTATTTCAAGAGTAATAATCGAAAGAACTCTAAAGATTGTAACAATTACTATTACAACTGCAAGACCTGGTATAATCATCGGAAAAGGTGGTCAGGAAGTTGATAAGCTAAAAGAAGAATTAAAAAAGATTACTTCTAAGGATATTCAATTGAATATTTATGAAATCAAAAGACCAGAGTTGGATGCATTTCTTGTAGCATCTAGTGTTGCAAGACAAATTGAAAACAGAATTTCATACAAAAGGGCGATCAAAATGGCTATTGCTGCCTCAATTAGAATGAACGCCGAGGGTATAAAAATACAAATTAGTGGTAGGTTAAACGGAGCTGAAATGGCAAGAAATGAGCACTACAAGGAAGGAAGAATTCCTCTTTCAACTTTTAGAGCTGATATTGATTATGCTATGGTTGAAGCACATACCACCTACGGAAGAATAGGAATTAAAGTTTGGATTATGAAGGGTGAAGTTTATGGTAAAAGAGATTTAAATCCACTTGTAGGTCTTTCAAAAAAACAAGGAAAAAATAACAGAAGAAAAAGAAATTAATCAACGATGTTACAACCGAAAAAAACAAAATATCGTAAGGTACAAAAAGGTAGGATGAAGGGTAACTCTGGAAGAGGCCACAGGCTTTCTAACGGAATGTTTGGAATTAAGTCTCTTGATTCAAACTTTTTAACCTCAAGACAGATTGAAGCAGCAAGGATTGCAGCAACAAGATACATGAAAAGGGAAGGTCAACTTTGGATTAAAATTTTTCCAGATAAACCGATTACTAAGAAACCATTAGAGGTTCGTATGGGTAAGGGAAAAGGAGCTGTTGAATATTGGGCTGCTGTAGTAAAACCAGGGAGAATACTTTTTGAAGTTGGTGGTGTACCACTAGACATTGCAAAAGAGGCATTGAGACTTGCTGCACAAAAGTTACCTGTTAAAACAAAATTTATAATCGCAAGAGATTACGAAGCATAATATTGAAAATATGAAGCAACAGGAAGTAGTAAAACTATCAAGTGAAGAGCTTAATGAACAGCTCGTTGAAAATAAAAAGAAATACAATGAGCTAAAAATGGCTCATGCTGTGTCTCCATTGGAAAATCCAATTCAGATTAAGGCTGTAAGAAAATCTATAGCCAGAATTATGACAGAATTAAACAAAAGAGACAACAATTAATTTATTCTATTTGAATATGGAAAAAAGAAATTTAAGAAAAGAAAGAATCGGAGTTGTTACAAGTAACAAAATGCAGAAATCTATTGTGGTTTCCGAGGTTAAGAAGGTTAAACACCCGATGTACGGTAAATTCGTATTAAAAACTAAAAAATATGTTGCTCATGATGAAAAGAATGATTGCAATATTGGAGATAGAGTCAAGATAATGGAAACAAGACCACTGAGTAGGTCTAAGTGTTGGAGACTAGTAGAAATAATTGAAAGAGCTAAATAATTATGTTACAACAAGAATCAAGATTAAAAGTTGCTGATAATACCGGAGCCAAAGAAGTCCTAACTATTAGGGTACTAGGTGGTACAAAGAGAAGATATGCTTCAATTGGAGATAAAATTGTTGTTTCCGTAAAATCTGCAACACCTAATGGAATGGTTAAAAAAGGTGCTGTTTCTTCTGCTGTAGTTGTCAGAACTACTAAAGAAGTTAGAAGAAAAGATGGATCGTATATAAGATTTGACGATAATGCATGTGTATTATTAGATGCTTCTGGTGAAATGAAAGGAACAAGGGTTTTTGGTCCTGTTGCAAGAGAACTTAGAGATAAAAAATTTATGAAAATTGTATCTCTAGCACCTGAGGTGCTTTAAAAATATTTGTATGAGAAGAAAATTAAAAATCAAAACCGGAGATATTGTTAAGGTGATTGCTGGTAACCAAAAAGGAACCCAAGGAAAAGTCTTAAGAGTATTTGCTAATAAGAATAGAGCTATTGTTGAAGGTGTTAATGTTGTAAAAAAACACAACAAGCCTAATGCAAATAACCCAAAAGGTGGAATTACGGAAAAAGAATTATCTATTGATATTTCAAATATTTCTCTGATAACATCAGATGGTCAACCAACAAGAGTTGGTTTTAAAATTGAAAATGATAAAAAAGTTAGATTTTCAAAAAAATCTGACGAAGTATTATAGATATGAGTTATATACCAAGATTAAAAAAAGAATATAAGAATAACATCATTTCTAGACTGATTAAAGAGTTTAGTTACGATAATGTTATGCAAGTACCAAAACTTGAGAAAATCGTTATTTCTAAGGGTGTAGGTGCTGCTGTTAACGATAAGAAACTTATTGATCATGCATTAAATGAAGTTACAGATATTTCTGGCCAAAAGGCGATTGCAACAATGTCTAAAAAAGATGTTGCATCATTCAAATTGAGAAAAGGGATGCCTGTTGGAGTTAAAGTAACGCTTAGAGGGGAAAGAATGTATGAATTTCTTGACAGATTTGTAACCACTGCTCTTCCAAGAGTTAGAGACTTTAATGGAGTAAAAAATACTGGTTTTGATGGTAGAGGTAATTATAATTTAGGTGTCACTGAACAAATTATTTTTCCAGAAATTAATATTGATAAGATTAATAAAATTTCAGGTATGGATATAACATTTGTTACAAGTGCAAATACTGACTCTGAAGCTATGCAGCTTTTGAGTGAATTAGGATTACCTTTTAAAAAGAAAAAATTAGATAATGAAAAGCCAGTAGAGGCTAAGCCTATTGCTGAGAAAACTCCTGAGGTTGAGGCTGTTGTTGAGGAAGCTCCTGATGTTGAGGAAGCTCCTGATGTTGAGGAAGCTCCTGAGGTAGAAGAGAC
>VMCO01000181.1 GCA_008081325.1 Flavobacteriaceae bacterium | reverse complement strand
CATATCGTTTCTTACTCTTTGATTATTTTATGAGTTGAGGTATTTACACCATCTGTGAAAATATAGACTTTGATATTATTGATGGTTTTACCAAGGTTACAAGAATATAGAATGCTTTTAAGACAAGACAATGCCGACCAAAGACTAACCAAGGCTAGTCATTCATTAGGGCTCGCTAGCGATGAGAGACTTGCAGCATGTGATTTAAAATATAAGCAGTCTGAAAGTCTAATTAGTTTTCTAAAATCTCAAAGCATTCTACCCGCTGAAATTAACCCCATCCTTTCCTCAAAAGAATCTGCTTTAATTAAACAGTCCGGAAAAGCTGATAAAATCTTGTCTAGGCCAAACATATACATTTCAGACTTAAAAGAGTGTAATAGCGTAGAGTCTTATATTTCCTCAAACAACCTTTCAGAAGAGGTTCAGGATCAAGCTGAGATTCAAATTAAATATAGCGGCTATATTCAAAAAGAGAAAAATAATGCTGACAAGTTAAATCGATTAGAGTCTGTAAGAATTCCAAAGGATTTTGATTATAAAAAGCTTAAATCTATTAGCGCTGAAGCGTTGGAAAAATTAAATAAAATTAAACCCGAAACCATATCTCAGGCATCAAGAATTAGCGGCGTATCCCCCAATGATATTTCTGTTCTTCTTGTTTACATGGGTCGTTAAATGTTTCACGTGGAACAAAAAAAAACATATATTGAAGTTATTGATCATCTTCTAACAAAAGAAAAATTCAAAATTAAAGAAACGGCTACTGCGGGTTTGCTTAAAACAGATCCCACACCAACGAAAAAAGACATAGTTAAATATTATAAATCAGAAAAATATGTTTCTCACAATTCAAAAAATGAAGGATTGTTTTTTTTCTTTTACAGGCTTTTAAGAGCTGTCAATTTTTACTCTAAATATCGTTTATTTTCTACTAACAACTCCAATCAAAATGTGTTGGATTTTGGTTCAGGAGAAGGATATTTTTTGAGCAAGCTTCAAAAAAAAGGATTCAAAACATTTGGAGTTGAGCCCACCGCATCAACTACACTTCCTAATATACTTCCCTCTATTTTTAATCGCCAATTAGACGGTCAAAAGTTTAACTATATAACAGCTTGGCACTCGGTTGAACACGTTCATGACCTGCAAAAAACAGTTGCCCGTTTACACGATCTGCTTGATGAAAAAGGAACTCTACTGGTTGCTGTCCCGAACTATTTATCATTTGATGCTAAATATTACAAAAGTTTCTGGGCGGCCTACGATGCTCCAAGACATTTGTGGCATTTTGATAAAGCTTCTTTAAAAGATATTTTCAAAAATAATGGATTTAGGTTTGTTAAATCTAGCCCAATGTTCTTAGACGCATACTATGTTTCTTTGCTTTCTGAATCCTACAAAAAGTCAACATTTAAAATTTTTAAGTCAATTCTTGTTGGCACCACGTCTAATATTTTAGGTTTATTCACAAAAGAATATTCATCAAATATTTTTGTCTTTAAAAAAACTAAGACAAATACCTAAGCCCTTTTTTGATAACAGAATATTCTATTTTACCGGCCCCAAAAATCTCGCCATCCCCCTGACACACTAAATCGCCGTTTTTAGAGCTTATTTTTATCACACTATCCGTAAGTGTCAAAACTTTGCGTTCTTTAAAAATAGACCCGTTAAAAAGATTCAAAAAATTTCGAATTATATCAAATTTGCTAAATTCTTGAGCAATTGTAATATTTAAAAGACCGTCATTTCCGGCAGGATTTTTTATCAACTGCATTCCGCCGCCAGTAAATTTGCATATTCCAATCCCAAGCAAAAATATATTTGTTTCAATTTCGCTTTTTGTTGTTACAATTTTTAAAGGAATGTTTTGAAATTTTGTAAAGTTCATTACGGCGCACATTAAATATGATAATTTTCCAAGCCACTTATACTTTTCAATCTTGCTTAACATAAATGAATCAAAACCCACACCTGAATATGTAATAAAATATCTGATTTTTTCTTTACCCTTCTTTTTTATGCTAGCTACACCAATATCTTGTGTGTTTATATTTCCTGTATTTAAAAGGCTTATACTCTTTTCAATATTTGTAGATATGTTTTTTGATTTTGCCCAGTCATTTCCTGTTCCTGCAGGAATCAAGGCGAAGATCATTTTATCTAATTCAATGCTTTGCTGTATAACCATTCCAGCCACAACTTTTTGAATAGTACCATCTCCCCCAATTACTAATATTTTATTATACCCAACGCTTGTGGCTTTTTTTACTAATTTAATTTCATCACCACTATTGTTTGTAAGGTTAAAAGAATATTTTATTTTTTCGTCTTTAAGTTTTTTTAAGGCCTTTTCAATTACACCAGCTGTTTTCCCTGAATTAGAAAATCTGTTAGCTATTATAAACCACTCATTGAACATTTTCGGTTGGTTTTATATGTAGAAGTCTTGTAAGCTTAATAGATATGTCAAGAAATATAATTTTAGGGTTTCCGTTCCTTTCCACGTCATTAAAGCCTTTTTGAACTTCATCGTAAAAAGATAAAATATTTTCTTCATGAACAAATGGGGCAAATTTTTTAAGATTAAGACCGCTAGTATATTTTTCAGACTTATTAAACGCCTTATAGTTGTATAATATAGAATCCCTAAAGATGCTTGAGCAAAACTTTAAAAATGCCTTTTGATCTTCTCTTGTTTTTTTGCTTATTTTTTCAGAAAATATTACAAGCTCATTGATAGCAGACTTATTTCCCTTTACTTTAAAAGCAGCCCTTACCCACTCTAAAAAAAGTTCTTCATACTCAGGGTTAACTTCTTGATTTACAGGTGTTTGAGTGTTTACATATATTTTTTGACATCTTGATTTGATTGTGTCTAATAGCTTATTTTCTTGTTCACAAACTAAAATAAACACTGTTTTTAACGGCGGCTCTTCAAGAAGTTTAAGGAGCTTGTTAGAAGCGGCTATATTCATTTTTTCCGCCATCCAAATTAAAAATATTTTTACCCCACCTTCGTATGATTTCAACGAAGCCAATTTTGATATTTTTTCGGCCTCATCTTTATTAATTGATGCTTGCTTATTTCCCAGTCCAATTTTACTGTACCAATCAGAAAGGTTTATTTTCGTTTCATCAGAAACAATCTCTCTCCACTGTGCGATAAAGTCTTCTGAGCTAGCCTTGGTCTTAATTTCTTTAGTTGTATTTACAGGATAGAAATAATGTATGTCAGGGTTTGTCAAGCTTTTTAATTTTTCTAAAGAGGCCTGTTGTTGTGGTATTTCTAGTCCTGAATAAGGACTTTTAATAATAGATTTAATCAATTCAAATGAGCAGCCCAAAACATCTGAATCAGCACTTCCAACTAGTAAATAGGTGTTTGCAACTTTGCCGCTTTTAATAGATGTTTTTACTTTATTTAGTTCAATTTGACCCATTCAATTTAATTAAAAACAAAGATAAAGAATTATATTTGCCAGGTATTATATAAGTATGAAATCAATACATGACATCAATTTTTCTATGAAAACAGCATTCGTTCGTGTTGATTTTAATGTTCCTTTTGACAAGGCTGGTCAAATTTCTGACAATTCTAGAATAGTAGCTGCCCTGCCCACCATTAAACACATTATCTCAAAAGGAGGCGCTTGTGTTTTGGCTTCACACTTAGGCAGACCTACCGGCAGGTCCAAAGACTTATCACTTTCAAAACTAGTCCCAGAATTGGAAAAATTATTACAAACAAAAGTTTTGTTTTCAGATGATTGTGTTGGAGAAAAAACAGAAAAGGAATGCTCTGGTTTAAACCCAGGACAAATTATTCTTCTAGAAAATTTAAGATTTTATAAAGAGGAAACTAAAGCTGATGAGGGCTTTGCAAAAAAACTTTCAAGACTTGCAGATATATACGTAAATGATGCCTACGGCACAACCCACAGAGAACATGCATCTACAGCAACCATGGCAAAATTCTTCGAATATAAATGTCCTGGAATTCTCTTGGAAAATGAGATTAAAAGTTTGCAAAAATTAATGAATAATCCTGAAAGGCCTGTTACTTCGATAATCGGTGGAGCTAAAGTTTCATCTAAAATTTCTGTCATTGCAAACATGCTAGACGTTGTTGATAATCTTATAATTGGCGGAGGAATGGCTTATACTTTTATTAAAAACAACGGCGGCAGTATTGGAGATTCGATCTTTGAATCGGATAGACTTGAAGACTGCAGCAAAATCATTTCCTTAGCAAAAGAAAAGAATGTTAACATTTTTTTACCAGATGATGTAGTCGCTTCAAATGAGTTTTCGAACAGCAGCTTAAAAAAGACACTAAAAATAAATGAAATTCCAGACGGCTGGCAAGGATTGGATATTGGACCATCTTCTGCAATTAAATTTGATAAGATTATTAAGCAGAGCAAGACTGTTTTATGGAATGGACCAATGGGTGTTTTTGAAATGTCATCTTTTGAAAAAGGAACATTGGCGGTTGCAAAATCAGTTGCTGAAACAACAAAGAATGGAGCTTTCTCATTAATTGGAGGAGGTGATTCCGTAGCAGCAATCAAGAAGTTTAATTTACAAAACAATGTGAGTTTTATAAGCACTGGAGGAGGGGCAATGCTCGAAAGCCTTGAGGGCAAAACTCTTCCAGGAATTAAGGCATTAACATAGAAACAACTAATGAAAGCCAAACAACTCGTTTTAGTTTTATTCTGTTTTTTAGTTTGCTCTGTGTATTCTCAATCCGTCGACACACATGTTTTAATTAATGAATCAAATTTTAATTCAGATACAATTAAAAACAGGCTTGAGAGACTTAACAAGAAGACACCAATAGAGCTCTATTTCACGCCAAGTGTTGAAAAAACAATTAAGAGATATTTGAAAACAAGAGTTAATTTTTATAAAAAAAATATTGAAAAAATTAACTTTTACCTTCCACTTTTTGAGGAGCAACTTCAAAACCGAAAGATCCCTCTAGAAATTAAATACTTACCGATCATTGAATCAAGACTTGACCCTTCTGCGGTATCCAAAGTTGGAGCTACAGGTTTGTGGCAGTTTATGTTTTACACTGCACTTGAAAACGGGTTAACAATGAATAGTTACGTTGATGAAAGAATGGATCCGCTAAAGTCTACGATAGCAGCAACCTTATACCTAGAGAAACTTTATAATATTCATAATGACTGGAATCTTGTTTTAGCATCATATAATGCGGGCCCAAGAACAATTTCTAGAGCCAAAAGAAAATCAGGCGGCTATGCCAATTATTGGAACATGAGGCCTTTTCTTCCTAATGAAACAGCTAATTATATTCCATCGTTTATCGCTACAATGTATATACTAGAATATGCTGAAGAACACGGCATAACTCTGTACAAATCCAAAATTCCATTTCTTGAGACAGAGAAAATTATCGTTAAGGAAAAAATAGCCTTTGAACATATTTCAAGTTTTTTTGAGTATTCAACAGATTCTATTATCAAGCTGAATCCATCTTATATTCACAACATTATTCCTGGAACAAGCGCAAACGAATTAAGACTACCTAGCAATTTAGTTGACAGGTTTATTCAACAGGAGAAAGAGTTTTACGCTTTTGCTAAAACTGAGTTTGATAAAATGGAAAAACCTTTACCAGACCTGTATTCAATAGACTCAAAATTAGTTTACAAAGTCAAATATGGAGAATTTCTTGGAAAGATTGCAAGAAACTTTGGTGTAAAAGTTTCAGACATAAAACGCTGGAATAATTTAAAAAACGACAATATAAAGGAGAATCAAAAGCTCATAATTTTTCCTAAAAGAATTCCAAAAAGCTAAAAGTTTTGCACCAAAAGTTTTTCTGCTAAATTGTGTAAATTGCAAATATGAAAAGAACTGCAATTGTTTTCTTTATTTTAATCCTTGTATTGTCGTGTTCAGAAAATAAGCACAAATTATTACCGGCCTCCAGCGGAAACATAAATAATATATCTGTAGTCACAAACGACCAGCTTTGGGACGGAGAAGTAGGTCAGGTAATAAGAGAAAACTTTGGCAGACCAATTTATGGGTTGCCTCAAATAGAGCCTGTTTTTTCCCTTAGTCATATCCCAAGTAAAGTATTTTCAGGTTTTGCAACAAAATCAAGAACAATTTTAAAGCTTGATATTTCTGAAAAAGAAGGGGTTTTTAATTTCAAAAACACATATGCCACACCACAAAGAATTATTCAAATCACGGCCAAAACCCCACAAAGAATTATTCAAATCATAAACGAAAATCTAAACTCGATATATTCCACAATATATTTTAACGAAATAAAAGAGAAACAGCGTAGAATATCTAAAAATCTAAACTTGACAAAAGAGATTAAAAATAAAACGGGGGTATCTTTAAAATTTCCGTCTGCTTACAGGATAGCAAAAGCTGATACTAATTTTGTTTGGATAAGAAGGGATATAGAAACGGGGTCGGTTAATCTTTTTGTTTATAGATACTCAAAGCTTAATGATCAGTCAATTATAGAAAGAAGAGACTCAATTTCTAAAATTTATATTCCCGGACCTTTAGAAAATACCTTTATGTCTACAGATCTTATATACACACCAAACACTCAAGAGATTAACGTGGGAGGAAAACAAGTATATGAAACTAGAGGGTTATGGGAAATTGAAGGTCAGTTTATGGCGGGTCCGTTTTTAAACTACCAAGTTAATTTAGACACTAATGAAAGTGAATATTTAATGTTAGACGGCTTTGTTTATTCGCCAGGTTCAAGCAAAAGAGAATATGTCTTTGAGTTAGAGGCTATTATGAGAAGTCTAAAAAACTAGTCTTCTTTTTTTTCGTCACCTTCTTTTCCCTCTTCTAAAGCTTTTTTAAACTCTTTAACACCTTGTCCCGTACCCTTAACAAGATTTCCTAGTTTTTTACCAAGGCCAACAGGGCCAAACACAATTAGAGCAACAACCACAATAACCACTATTTGAAGTGGTCCAATTGTAAAAAGAGGCATGATAAATAAATCCATTGTAAACAATTTTAAGTAAAGTTAATAATAATACATGTAATTGTTGCTATATCTGACAATTCTATTAAAGAGTAAGTTAATTTTAAGTATTTTTGAATATTGTGAAAAATAAAAAACAAGATAAAAGATTTTTCAAACGACTGCTAAATGACTACAAGGTTGTTGTTTCAAGCGAGGACACTTTTGAAGAGAAGCTTTCTTTTAAAGCAAGTAAAATAAATGTGTTTTTGATCATGCTAATTTATTCTGTTATTCTAATTTCATTTACAATAAGTATAGTTTTTTTTACGCAGCTCAGAGAACTAGTCCCTGGATATTCATCCTCAGATCTTTTAAACAGAGCAATTTATCTTACAAAAAAAACAGACTCTTTAGAACAACAAATTGCAATAAACAACAAATTTTACAAATCTATTGAAGATGTTTTGTCTGGTAAAACCGAAGGGCTTATCCCTAGAGAAAACATGATCATTGACAGCAATTCAAAAGAAACAAACCCTTTTACAGTTTCTCCTAGCTCAGAGGATTCAATTTTGAGAAAATATGTTGAAAATGAGGATAAATTTAACCTTACAAAAAATGAACTTGTCATTGAGAATAAAATGTTTTTTTCGCCTATCAAGGGGGAAATTACACAAAGCTTTAATTTTGAAGAAAATCATTTTGCAATAGATATTGCCGCTGATATTGGAACCCCTGTAAAGTCTATTCTTGACGGTAAAATTCTTTTTTCTGAATGGTCTGTTGACACAGGCTATGTAATCATAATTGATCATGGAGAAAATATTATCTCTGTTTATAAGCATAATTCAAAAGCATTAAAAGAACAAAATAATTTTGTCCAAGCAGGTGAAGTTATCGCATACTCTGGCAATCAAGGAAGCTTAAGTTCAGGACCTCATTTACATTTTGAACTTTGGAAAAATGGAACTCCAATAAACCCTGAGCCTCTACTAAATTTTCAGTAAAGATGTTAAAACAAGCCGTTATAAAAATCATGGCAAGGTTAAAAAGAAACCAAGTTGTTTCTTGGGCAAAAAATCCAATTCAAACCCAACAGAGTCAATTTAATTATTTAGTAAAAAAGGCCAGCAAAACAATTTTTGGTAAAGATCACAATTTTTCTGAATCAATGAGCTATGACGAGTTTAAAGCTAAGGTTCCGGTAAGCGATTACGAAGATCTAAGAAAATATTTTGAGCAAATCAAACAAGGAAAGAAGAATATTTTATGGCCGGGAAAACCTATTTATCTTGCAGTTACTTCAGGAACAACCTCAGGATCAAAATACATCCCTATAACCAAAGAAAGCTTGCCCAACCATCTTAATGGAGCCAAAACAGCGCTTTTGATGTATATTGCCCAGACTGGAAAAATAGACTTCATTAACGGCAAATTTATATTTATCCAAGGAAGTCCGATTTTAACTAAAATTTCAGGTATATTAAGCGGCAGATTATCGGGAATTTCAGCACACCATGTGCCGTTTTATATGAAAAGAAACATGCTGCCGTCATGGGACACAAACATAGTTGAAGAGTGGGAAAACAAAGTTGAAAGCATTGTTAAAGAAACCGTTGGCGAAAACATGACAATCATCAGCGGCATTCCCTCATGGCTACAAATGTACTTTGAAAAAATAACTGAAAAAACAAACAGAAAAGTTTCAGAGGTTTTTCCAAATTTTAACCTGTTAATTTATGGAGGAGTTAATTTTGACCCTTATAGAAAAAAATTTACAGAGCTCATAGGTAAAGAAGTAGACAGCATAGAGTTGTTTCCTGCAAGCGAAGGCTTTTTTGCCTTTCAAGACAGTCAAGAAAAAAAAGACCTTTTATTAATCCTTAATGCAGGAATTTTTTATGAATTTATTGACGTTGAAGACTACAGAAATAATAATCTAAAAAGAGTACCTCTTTGGGGAGTCAAAAAAAATAAAAATTATGTCATGATTATTTCAAGCTCAGCTGGATTGTGGGGATACAATACTGGTGACACGGTTAGATTTACAAGCTTAAAACCTTACAGAATTAATGTCACAGGCAGAATTAAACAAAGTCTTTCTGCTTTTGGTGAGCATGTAATTGTAAAGGAGGTTGAGCAGGCAATTGAGCAGGCAATTATTAACACAGGGATAATGGTCAAAGAATTTACAGTAGCCCCTATGTTTAAATCGAAATCATCAAACGCATGCCATGAATGGTTTATCGAATTTGACGAAAAGAAAGTTCAAACTAAGGAATTTGCAAAAATACTTGACCAAGAGCTTCAAAAACAAAATAAATACTATAAAGATTTAATCACTGGAAAAATTATTGGTAAGCCATTGATTAGAAAAATCACTGAAGATGGGTTTAAAAAATATATGAAGAGTATTGGCAAGCTTGGGGGTCAAAATAAGATTCCAAAAATTGCAAATAACAGAAAAATTGCAGAACAATTAAAAAAACTTAATCTTATTCGATAACCTTAAAATAATTTATAAAATAAATCGTTTTAAAAAAACTAAAACTAATAAATGAAAAATAATTTTAAAGAAAACGAAGAATTAGACATAATAGTTCTTATAGAAAAAATTAAGCTAATGCTTCTAAGTGTTTCTCTTCAAATTTTCAGAAGATCAAAAAAATTTTTATTAGCATGGAAACAATTATCGGCAGTAATATTTATAGGAATTTTAGCCGGGTATTTTACCACAGACGATAATCAACCAAATTCTAAGGAAGCTAATGTGTTGGTTAAAATTAATTTTGATGCCGGAAACTATGTATATGATGCAGTTGATCTTATTAACCTTAAAATTTCCAGTGATGATGCAGACTTTTTTTTACAAGAAATAAAGTTAAATATTGATGAATCAATTGATGAGATTTCGATTTCTCCGGTCATAGATATTAAAGATATTATGGCTAAAGATATTCAAGCAAATGAAATAAGAGTACTTTTTGAAAATCTTGAGTATGAAGACGGGTTTTCTATTTCTGAGGGTTTCAAATCAGATTACGACTATCACTTCATCAAAGTAAATGTTTCAAATAATTCCACGATAGAGACTGTAAATAAAATTATTGATTACTTTAACAATAATCCGCTTTTTGCTGAGCTTAAAGAAAGAAATATTCAACGAATTTCGAGTATTATTTTTGACAATGAACAAACAATAAAACAAATTGACAAACTTCTTGATTTTTACTCTAGCGACAACAAAATCAACAGTTCTCAATTATATATTGACAATAAAGATTTAAGGCCAAACGAACTTATCAAAACTAAAATTGATCTTCAAAATGAAAATCAGGATTTGAAAAGAGAAAGTTTAACCTCAAAAGAAACCGTAATAACAATTAATGAGACAAACGTTCTAATAGAGGACAACTCCTTAACCTCAAACAAAATGGTTTACTACCCACTGTTGTTTGTGTTCATTTACTTTGTTTGTTCTATTTTATTTGGCCTCTACTCTTATCTTGATAAATTGGATAGAGCTAGCTAAAATGTCAATAAAAGATCTTACACAAAAGAGTTTTTCTGTTCTAATTATCAGATCTTTTGGGGTATTGCTTTTATTTAGTTTCACTCTATTCATAACCAATTTTTATTCTGCTGAAAATGTGGGTCGTTATGATTTTGTAAGGTCTACTCTAATGGTTTTAGGAGGACTTTGTTTAATGGGCACCAACCAGTCAATTATATATTATTCAGGACTTTTAAATGCAAGAAAAAGTATCGAGTCAATTAGAATAATTTATTTTAAAATGCTAAAGATAATTTTCACCCTAAGCCTTTTTATCTTGGTGTTATTTCTCACTTTCTTTAACAAGAAAATTATAAACGACATATTCAGTAATGAGGAATCTTATTCGCTTATTTTAAAAACTATTTTAACATTAGCTTTTTTCACTCTTACCATGTTGAATATTGATACAATTAGGGCATTGAAAAAGACCATAATGTCTGAAATGTATCGAAGCCTGTTTAGGTATTTACCGGTTTTTATTTTTGCTATTATTTTGCTTCAAACCAATAATGAGATTTTTTTGATTGAGGCATATTTGTTGGGTTTCTTGTTGCTGTCATTATTTTCTAGCATCATGGTTTACAGGCTTTTAAAAAAACTTGACAAACCTAACGACAAATCAGAAACTTTTACGGTAAAAGAGATATTTAAAACCTCATCACCTATGGCACTGAGTGCAATTGCATATTTCATTATGCAAAGCATAGACATCATTATCTTGTCAATTTATGAAGGTTTTGATCAGATTGCCTATTATTCTGTTTCTGTAAAACTAGCAATGGTAATAACCTTAGCGCTTATGTCAGTTAACATTGTGATTGCACCAAGAATTGCTGAAATATTTGAAAATCAAAATATGAAGGACTTGCAACAGCTTGTAAAGCATTCAACAAGAATTATTTTTTTAATGAGTGTTTGTGTTTTAAGTATTTTCTTCTTCTTTTCTGAAGAAATTTTAAGTTTATTTGGACATGATTATATTATAGCCAAGAATGCTTTACTTTTTTTATTAGCAGCTCAATTTTTTAATGCTATCTCTGGCCCTGGAGCTATATACCTTAATATGACAAGGCGCCAAAAAACACTAAATAAAATATTAGTTTTTGGGTTGATAATTAATATCTCATTGAATTTTTATTTAATTCCAACTGAAGGAATTAACGGAGCAGCCATGGCAACGTTGATAAGCCTTATAATTTGGAATACAATTACAACGATAATAATCTACTCAAAGGATAAAATAAAAATATTTTTAACCTAATATGAAAAAACCCAATTTCATAATTGCTGGATTTCCAAAGTGTGGAACCACCTCTCTTCATCATTATTTGAGTGAGCACCCCCAGATCTTTATGCCCAGTCAAAAAGAGTTGCATTTTTTCACCTATGAAATACTTTCAAAACTTAAAAATGGACCTAAAGACGGAGCTGTTAAAAAAACACAAATTCAGGATTCAAAAAAATATTTAGACTTCTACAGAAATGTAAAAAATGAGATTGCTGTTGGAGACGCCTCACCTTCCTACATAAACTATCCAAACCAATTTCTAAAAATCAAAGAATATTTAGAAGACCCAAAATTCATTATTGTTTTGAGAGACCCGATCAATCGCGCATATTCAAACTATTTACATCTAAAAAGAGAACAAAGGGAAACACTTACTTTTAAAGAAGCGGTCAAAAGAGAAAATAAAAGAATAAAAGATAAATATTCTGACTTCTGGTATTATAAATTTAACTCGACCTATTATGACAAGATAGTTAAGGCTAAAGAAATATTTAAGGAGGTATTGATTATAACAAGCGAAGAATTAAATGAAAATCATGAGGCTACTATGAAAAAAGTGTACAAATTTCTAGATGTAGACTGTAATTTTATAACAAAGAGAAAATCAAATAGGTTCAATAAAGGAGGCTATTATAAAAAAAATCTTTTCACCAAAATTATTTTTCAACCTTCAAAATTTAAAAACTTAATTAAAAAGGTTATAAATCCAACTCCATCTTTAAAAATTTTGTTAGCTCGAGTAGCTTCTGTTTTTAGAGCCAAGACAGAAGAAATTGATGAGGAAACTGTGCTGTACTTGACAAAACATTTTAGAGAAGATGTTAAAAAACTTAAAAGCTTAAACATCAATACTTCAAATTGGAGAGCCTATTAAAATGAAGAAATTGACAATTAAAAATATAATTCTACCCGCATTACTTTTTGGAATATTTTTTATTCCTTTTAATTCTTGGTCAGGTATTGGTTTTTTGGGTGAATATTATAGAGACTCCTGCTTTTTGTTTTTTTCCTTTGCATTTATTTTAACACTATTCAAAAGAAGAATCCAAATACCTTTACAAAACCTAGTTTTTCAGTTTTTGATTCTTTTTTTACTATGGTCTTTTTTGACAACAATTTTAAATTCTCATAACATAGTTGATTATTATTTTAAACAAACTTCTGGCTTCTCGAGGTTTGTAAATCAGTTTGGATCTCTGATAATTGCGTCTCTGATAATTCCCCTAACCTTTTACAATGGTTTCAAAAGAATAAATGTTAACAAGACCTTTAGATTAATAAGAAGAATTGTATTTGCATCCTTAATAATAGTTTTGATTTATTCAATCATCGAGATTTTAATTGTGAAGTTTAATATGGTCTATTTAAAAAAACCCCTTTTAAACTTGTTTGACTATTTTCCATTTACGGAAGCAAAAACCGACATGAGGCTTAGAAGAATATCGTCTGTAACATTTGAACCCCCAGCTTTAGGAACCTATTTATTATCAATAGCAGGCTGGATGTTTAGTTATATATTAACAGAAAAAAAAGCACTAAAATATTTACCAATATTAATAGTTTTGTTTTTGGGCTTTATGTCAGGTTCAAGGGCAGCATTTTTTACGATTATCATCCAGTTTATTATTGCAATATTCCTTCTTTTAAAGAGCAAAAATGCAACTAACAATTTATATAGAATATTAATTGGGCTTTCAACCATTCTTATTTTAACCGTCGGATATTTTAATAAACCAATTTTTGATTACATAAAAAAAGAAATTAATTCATTTAAGCTAGACGATTCAACCCACTCTCTTTCAAATAAATCTAGATTTGGAATACAACAAGCCATGTTTAATGTGTTTCTTGAAAACCCAATTTTAGGGACTGGATATGGACTTCAAGCATTTGAATCCAGAAAAAAATATCCCACATGGGCCAAGAAAAACAATTGGGAGTTTAGGTTAAAATATTTAAATCAAAATGATAAAAGATTTCCACCAGGATACAATATGTATTTAAGAATTTTAAGTGAGACAGGATTAATAGGGTTTTTAATTTTTGGTTTAATTATTCTGCAGATATTTTTGTGGTGCTATAATAATTTGAAGTCAGACAATTCAACTATTGCTTTTATAGTGTTAATTTCAATGATAGGTTTTTCCTTAAATTGGCTTAAGATGGATTCGTTCCGAATTTATTTTTTCTGGCTTTGCCTTGCTTTAATTTGGATCATTGAACAAAGAAAAATATCAAAAAATGGATAAAAGATTAATTATAACAATTCCTTTTTATAATAACCACGAGGGATTACTTCAATCCATAAAATCAATTAACGAATCGTTTAAAATAGATATAATTATAGCTGATGACGGTAGCGAAACCAAGATTGATGAGAAACTCATAAGATCAGTATTTAAAAATGAGGGAAATATATATTTTGAATATTTAGACAACAACTATGGTGTTGGTATTGCAGCAAACAAGTGCTTGGAGTTTGTTAAAAATCACAATTATGATTATGTGGCCAGATTGGATGCTGGGGATATTTGCTACAAAGATAAATTTTCAAAACAGATTGACTTTTTAGAAAAAAACAAACAAATTGTACTTGTTGGCACATGGGCGAGAGTTATAGATCATGAAGGAAATTTTATGTTTTACATAAAACATCCAACCAATCACAATAGCATCAAAAGAAACATGTACCTAAACAGCATGTTTGTAAATCCAACAGTATTATTTAAGGCCTCAGTTTTAAAAACTGTTCCAGAGTATCCCTTAAAATATAAAGACGCAGCTCAAGACTATGCATTTTTTTTCAAAGTAATTAGGCAATTTGAATGCGCAAATATGCCTGAGGTTATGCTGGACTATATTATTGATAAAAACTCTATTTCAACTAAAAAAAGAAAATTACAAGTAAAAAACAGAATTAAAATTATAATCGAAAACTTTAAGTTTGGTGTTTACCCAATTTATGGGTTGATCAGAAGCCTTGTGTTGTATTTCTTTTCTAGAAATTCAACAACCATGATTAAAAAGAGATTAAATTAACATGAAAAACACTTTAGAAAAAACATATAATTATTTAGGCTTTTTAATATGTCTTTCAATTCCATTTATGACATATGCAAAGGCTTTTGTCAATATAGTTATGATTTGCCTGTTTCTAATTCTCGTTGCCTTGTTTGATAAGCAAAAAATTTTAGAAACAATAAAGAATAAATTTTTTATATTATTTTCAATATTTCTGATATTTATAACCCTATTTTCAATTTTTAATCTCACATTCATTGTTGATTTTTCTGAAACCAGAAAAATAGCTCAAACCCTTCTTTTAATTGTCTTATTTTCATTTACCAATGACAAGCGTTTTTTGATATATGGGTTTATATTTGGTGTTTTTATAAGCAGTCTCATTTCTGCAATAAACATTATTAATTATTACTTTAACTCTCTTGTGCTCTTAATGTCAAAATCTTCGGTAGAAGACTTGTTTGTTACCCAAAGGTTATATCTTGGATTTTTTATAGTAATTTCGGTCATATTGCTTTTGCATATTTATCAAATCAGTATAAATAAAATTCAAAAGTATTCAAGCCTGTTGTTGATTCTCTACTTTACATTCTTACTATTTCTAATCTCATCAAGAAGCGCTTTGATAATTGCAGTTGTCATATTTCTTATTACAATCATTTATAATCTTAAACCCCTGCACAGCTTCTTGTTGGTAACAGTAGTTGGTTTAATCTTTTCTACAATTATTATCACAAACAAAAATTTATCTAATAGGTTTTTGTACTCTGAAGATTCAGTTAGATCTTCTTTTATTGACAAGATAAAAACGCATGAACCCAGATATGATATTTGGAAGTTTTCAACCCAAATCTTTAAAGAAGAAAAGCCGTATTTATTTGGCATAGGAACATTTAAAACTCAGGAATTATTAGTTTCTAAATATCAATTAATGCCTATTGAAAAAAGAAAGAACTGGTTTATTGAAAGAAATTTTAACACTCACAATCAGTATGTTGATATTGTTTTGTCGTATGGTATTATCGGATTATTAATCTTTATGATGTTCATAAAAGAACTAATCGCTTTTTTTTATAAGAACATCTATTCCTTAAACTTAGTGTTAAGCTTAATTCTGTTTTTATTTGTTGAAAACCTATTTCATAGACAGCTTGGCTCTTTCATCTTTGCTCTAACTCTAGTTTTCGCTTTATTTATAATTAATTTAAAAAATGAAAAAAATATTAATTGTTGATTGGCTTGATAAGTATGGTGGAGCAGAAAGAGTTTTAACTGTTTTAAATAAACATTTTGACTTTGACAAATGCTTTACTTTAATTAATATAATGTCTAATGGTGATCTCAACAGAGTTTTTAATGGCAAAAAAATTGAAATCGTAGAATCTAATTTAAGGTTGGTGAAGTCAGGATTTAGGTATTTGTTTTTTTTGTTTCCTTTTTTCATTTCTAGGTTTAAGTCTAACGATAATGATGCCATCATAATATCATCTTCCTTTTCTGTTGCTAAAGGGTTTAAAAAACAGAGCAATCAAACACATATTTGCTATTATCAAGCTAGAAACCAAAGGTATATCTGGGATGATGAAAACATATATTTTACGAGGATACAAAAAATCATTTTATCGCCGCTATTATATATTTTACGTAAAATTGATATCAATCACTCAAGGAGACCAGATTTTATAATTGCAAACTCATTATTTGTAAAAGATTGGATTAAAAAAAACTACAATATTGACACTCCTGTAATCTATCCTCCAGTTGACACAAAACTTTTTAAACTTCAAAAAAATAAAGAAGATTATTTTATTACAACAGCCAGGCTTGAGCCTTACAAACGAGTGGACTTATTGGTTAAGGCGTTTAATAAGACACAAGAAACTTTATATGTGGTTGGTGATGGTTCTATGAAAAAAAGATTAAAAAGAATTGCAAATCAAAATATTAGGTTTTTTGATTTTCTTGAGCCTAATAAAGTAATGAAATTGGTGAGTAAAGCTAAAGCTTTTGTTCATGCAGGAAAAGAAGATTTTGGTATAGCTCCAGTCGAGGCTCAGTCTTGTGGCACTCCAGTAATTGCCTATAATTTGGGAGGGCTTTCTGAAACTGTGATCGATGGGAAAACCGGGATTCTTTTTAATGCTCAATCAACAGATGCAATTTTAGACGCATTAACTCGTTTTAAACAAACCGAATTTAATTTCGAGAAAATAAGTAAACATGCTGAACAGTTTTCAGAAGAAAACTTTATTACGAATTTTCACAACTTTATTGATTCAAAAACAAAACAATAAAAATTCTATATGGTAAAAAAGTACGCAGGGAGATATTCGATATACTTACGGCCAATTTCTATAATTTTTGACCTGCTAGTGCTAAATTCTTTTATTTACCTATTTTTAGGCAAGAGCTTACTTCAACCTACAACTGTTTCTGTTTTTTCTATTCTTTGGATCATCTCATCAATAATTACAAAGTTTTATGAGGTATATAGATTTACAAAACTGATAAAGATCATTTCCTATGTTGTATACCAATTATTGTTGTTTTCAATTGTTGTCTTTGCTTTTTTTGGAATTTTTGAAAGTCAAAATCCAGGCTTATCAAAAACTCTAACTTTTTTATTGTATACCTTCTCTCTAATAACACTCTTTAAGTTTACATTGTTTTATGCTCTTCAAAGCTATAGACTTGGATTCGGTGGAAATTTCAGAAAAACCATAATTATTGGGAACAATGAATCTGTCACAGAGCTAAAAGAGTTTTTTATCAATCAAAAGGAGCTGGGGTATGAAAATAGAAAGACATTTAATTTCAAAAGTCCAAGTGATTTAAATTTACAAGAATGTTTCGATTTTATTTTAACAAGAAATATTGATGAGATTTATTGTTCAGCTAACGAACTTGAGGAAAGTCAGATAAATTCACTGATTCAATTTTGTGAGAATAATTTTAAAATTTTAAAATTTATTTCCAAAAGAGGAGACTTGTTGTCCAAGAAATTAAAAACTGACACATATGGTCTTTCTACGGTTCAGTCATTAAGAGAAATGCCTCTTTCTAATGATTATAACACTTTTTTAAAACGCGTATTTGATATTATATTTTCATTGTTAATCATAATATTTTTTCTTTCATGGGCTACTCCAATAATAGCATTATTAATAAAAATTGAAAGTCGTGGACCTGTTTTTTTTAAGCAAATTAGAAACGGTATCAAGTATAAAGAGTTTACGTGCTATAAATTCAGGTCAATGATCCAAAACAATGACGCAGATATTCAACAGGCAACAAAAAATGACAAAAGAGTTACCAAGATTGGTAAAATTTTAAGAAAAACAAGCCTTGATGAACTTCCACAATTCTACAATGTGCTAATTGGAAACATGTCAGTTGTTGGCCCTAGACCGCATATGATAAAGGAAAATGAAAGATATTCTAAGTCTGTAAATAAGTTTATGGTACGGCACTTTGTTAAACCAGGAATAACTGGATTAGCTCAGGTAAAAGGTTTTAGAGGAGAAATTCAAACAGACGAGGATATAATTAATAGGGTTAAATACGATATTTATTATTTAGAAAACTGGTCTTTATTCTTGGATTTAAATATTGTATTTTTGACTGCGATTAATTTTTTAAAAGGCCAAAAAAAGGCATACTAAAGTTTAACCTTAATGAATATATTGATATTAGGATCGGGCGGAAGAGAGCACGCTTTTGCTTATAAAATAAAACAAAGTAGGCTGTGCAAAAACTTATACGTAGCACCTGGAAACTCAGGAACAAGAGAGATCGCAACTAATTTGCAAATACCACTGGACCAATTTAATCTTGTTGCAGAAGCAATTAAAAACTACAAAATTTCAATGGTAATTGTCGGGCCTGAAATTCCTTTAGTTAATGGCCTAAAGGACTTTATAGCAAGTCACAAAGAATTAAAAGACACCATCGTAATAGGTCCGAACAAGCATGCTGCTCAACTTGAAGGAAGTAAAGATTTTGCTAAAGATTTTTTGAATCGTCATAATATTCCTACTGCCTCACATAGAACTTTTACTGCAAAAACAATTAAAGCTGCATTTTCATATATTGATTCGATGACTCCTCCTTATGTTTTAAAAGCAGATGGTCTTGCTGCCGGTAAAGGAGTCTTAATTATTGACAATCCCGATGAAGCAAAGACAGAGCTCAATGAAATGTTAGTAAAATCAAAATTTGGGGAAGCTAGTAAAAGCGTAGTTATAGAAGAATTTTTAGATGGCATTGAATTGAGTTGCTTCGCTATAACTGACGGAAAAGATTATAAATTATTACCTAGCGCTAAAGATTACAAGAGAATTGGTGAAGGGGACACTGGATTAAATACCGGAGGAATGGGCGCAGTTTCTCCTCCAACATTTTTAACTGAAGATTTTTTTAGAAAAGTTGAAAAAAAAGTAATCCAACCAACAATAGACGGCTTAATAAAAGACAATATTAATTACCAGGGTTTTATATTTTTTGGTTTGATCAAAGTAAATGGTGAGCCCTACGTGATTGAGTATAATGTAAGAATGGGTGACCCTGAATCAGAGGTTGTTTTACCAAGAATTAAGTCTGATTTATTGGAGCTTTTATTCTCCGTAAGCAATGGCGAATTATCTAATCATCAAATCGTTATTGACGATAAAAAAGCCGCTACTGTTTTCCTGGTTTCGGGAGGTTATCCTGAACAATATGAAAAGGGAAAGGAAATATATGGTTTAGATACAATTTCAGATTCAATATTATTTCATGCTGGAGCCAAATATGAAAACGGAAAAGTTAAGACGAATGGAGGAAGAGTAATTGCTGTAACTTCGATGGGAGATTCTATTAAAAAAGCTATTAGTAAATCTTACGAATCAATAAATAAAATAAAATTTGATAAAATGAACTACAGAAAAGATATAGGTTTTGACCTATAAATAATCATGAGCTGTGATTGTCTTGTCTTCTTCGTTGTTATCATCAAATTTTTTGAGTTGAATCATCCAATAACAAAATGCCGCTGTTCCAATTGAGGTAAAAATCCAAGCCATAATATTGGATAACCACCAGTTATAATCCCCAACCTCTCTTAATATATCAAAAGGAATGAAAAAATAGTTTACAAAAAGATTTTCAATAGCGTAAAAGATGTCTTTCATTATATGTTATAATTATTTACTTTGCGAATATACAAATCTTTAAATGATAATTAGGTTTTTTAAATTCACAAAATTGCCTCAGTTGGTTACCGCAATGATTATATCTTTTTTAATCATGCTGGCCTTTAAAAATTTAAATGATTTAATTTCTGAATTATATTCTCTTTGTATTTTAATATTAATTTTTTTTCTTTCTCTTTTCATCATTTCTAAAAACTCAATTTTAAAAAGCAATCAGTACATTTCTTTAGGCTTGATTATTTTCTGTGGAGTTTATTTTAAAATGCCTGCAGAGATAAACATAACCTTATCTTATCTTTTTTTATTATTAGCAATCAGAAAAGTTTATAGCTTAAACTCAAAAAAAAATCAAAACAAAAAACTTTTTGATATTGGCTTTTGGTTTTTAATTTCAATCATTTTATGTCCATTCAATTTTATATTTATATTAACCATTTTGTTTGGCGTTTTTATGTTTCATAAAATAAGTATTGCAGCTATATTAAAAATTCTTACCGGAGTATTAACTTCGGCAATAATAACTCTTTTTTTTCTTGACCTAATCGGACATGTATCTTTCAACACTGATTCCCTAATTTATTTTTTTGATCAAATATGGATGATTTATCTGTCAAACGAAATAATAACATCAAACAATTATAATCACTGGTTATTTGCATCTGTTAGTTTTGTGATTTTCCTTTATTACTCCTTTAATTTTTTTGGAAATAATCTCTATGAGAGAATAAAAAATTTATTTCTGCTAATGTTTTTTATTAACTCAATCCTTCTTGTTTTTATAATTAATGAATATTCTATTTTCTTATTCTTTCCTTTTCTGGTAACTTTAATAAAAATAATTTCGGAATATAGAAATAATTTGTTTTTTGAAATAGCTATTTTGATAGCTATTATAATAAACTCATATCCTTATAACATTTAAACAAACTAAACAATGAAGGTAGAAATTTCTAATGGTGAACTACTAGACAAACTGTCAATTTTAGAATTGAAGATTTCTAATATTAATGACGACAAAAAGCTAATAAACATTAAAAACGAGCATAATGGTTTAAGCCCACTTTGTGATAATTTATTTAATCATTTTGGAGACGAGCTGAGAAATCTTTATTCCAAACTTTCAAGTATAAATGCAGAATTATGGAAAATAGAAGACGATATAAGAGAATGTGAAAGAAATAAAGACTTCGGAGATGAATTTGTTAGATTGGCAAGGGCGGTATATTTCACAAACGATAAAAGAAGTGATGTAAAAAAATCAATTAACCTGTTAACTGGCTCAGGTTTCATTGAAGAAAAGTCATATGAAGACTATCAATAATTAAAACCCATATTTTCGTTTGACCAAACATTTATTAATAATTAGGCTATCAGCATTCGGAGATGTCGCAATGACAGTACCAGTTATTAGCGTATTAAGATCTAATTATCCCGATATTAAAATTACTGTATTAACTACAAAGTTTTTTTCATATTTATTCAACCAAATACCAAATATTAGGTTTATTTATTTTAAACCAGAGCATAAAACTGTCACAGGATTATTTAAGCTTTCAAGACAAATAAACAAACTAAAACCAGATCAAATAATTGACTTACATGATGTTTTAAGAACTAAGATTTTAAGATTGTTTTTGCTTAATAAAAGCAGAAATACTAGAGTTTTAAACAAAGGAAGAAAAGAAAAATCATCTTTGATAAAAGGATCTAACTTAACGCAATTAAAGTCAATGCATCAAAGATATGCTGACACATTTTCACCATTAAATATCAATCTCGATTCCTTCGAACATTTTAAGAAGATCAACATCGATCAAAATAATTATAGCTTTAGATCAACCGATAAATTAATAGGGATAGCCCCGTTTGCTAAACATGCTTGCAAGGAGTATTCAATCCAAAACATTCTCAATTTTACTAACCTATTAAATAAAGGTTTTCAAATATTATTTTTTGGAGCACCTGGAAAAGAAGAAGAAAGGATAACTAAGCTTTGCGAAAACAAGGCAAATAGACACGTAATCTCATCACACTATTCACTCGAAGAACAGATGGCTATTATGTCAAACTTAGATGTAATGATCTCAATGGACTCTGCAAACGGCCATATTGCTTCACTATTTGGAATTACTGTAATTACCATTTGGGGAGCTACACACCCTTACACTGGCTATGGGCCATTAAATCAAGCTAAGGAAAACTCTATAATTCCTGACCAAAAAAAATTCCCTAATTTACCAGTTTCAGTATATGGGTCTAATTGTCCAAAAGATTATTTAGATGCGATTAATAGCATAAAAGTAGAACAGATTTTGGAGAGATTAAATCAGATAATTTAAATATCGTCAGCATCAACGTATATTTCTTCTGAGGTTGGATATGCTTGACAAGTTATTATTAACCCTTCATCAATCTCACCATCTGTTAATATGTAGTTTTGCTCTAGCTCAACAGTTCCAGATTTTAATCTCCCAATACATGTTGCGCAAGCTCCACCCCTACATGAATACGGAGC
>VMCO01000177.1 GCA_008081325.1 Flavobacteriaceae bacterium | reverse complement strand
ATTATGCCACGGCCAAACGATTTATCGCACTGCTTGAAACAAATTCGATGCTGAAGACCCCACTTTTTCACACTATAATCTTAATTATCTTGGCGATGTTTTCGACTAATCTTCTTAGTGAAGAGAATTTAAATTTCTCTGTTTTTGACGATAAATTTACAAAGGCAAACAATCTTTATAATGATTCAAAATACGAAAAATCAATTGAGGTTTATTTTGAAATTTTGGATTCAGGAGTTCATTCATCAGAGTTATATTATAATCTTGGGAATTCATTTTATAAATTAAATGATATTCCAAACAGTATCTTGTTTTATGAAAAATCATTAAAGCTTAATCCTACAGATAAAGATATAATCAATAATTTAAAAATGGTTAACAATGCAATCATTGATGATATAACTAAAATACCAGAGCCATTTTTTGATAATCAATTAAACAAAATATCAAACAACTTAAGTTATTCTAACTGGGGCTTGATATCTTTAATTATATCTTTTCTCTTTCTTTTATTATTTATTTTTTATTTCTTTTCAAAAGAACCAATTGTTAAAAGAACTTCATTTACACTATTATTAGTTTTACTTTTCTTGATTGGAATTACAACAAAGATTAGTTTACATGCTTACGAAAAAAATCATCTTGAAAAATATGCGATTATTTTTTCTTCAAAAATTGAAATTAAGTCCGAACCAAATGAAAGAAGTGAGAATTTACTTATTTTGCACATGGGTACTAAAGTAAAGATTATTGATAGTTTCAACGATAAATGGGTGAAAATCAAATTAGTAAATGGTCAAGAAGGTTGGATTAATAATAATGAAATTAAAATAATATGATAACAGAAGATTTAATTAAAGAAGCTCAAAATAAATGGGGTAGCGGAATTGTAAGAATAGGAAGCCTAAAGGAAAACAAATCAGAATGTATTCAATATACCACTTCATTCTTAAATGAAATGTATGATTTTAAAAATAATAATGTGTTATTTAAACCTACAAAAGCATCCGCTCAACAATTCAGGCCAACATTTGAAATGGCTTTGTCATATTTTTTAGGTGGGGATCACTCCTATTGTTCTGAAGATGATGGTTTTGCTATGAAGCCCTGGGTTGAAGTTAAATTTGAAAACTCAGGTTTTATAATTGAAAATGATAGAGCAATTGCAATGGGTAATTATTTTTTTAAAGACTTATCAAATAACGAAGTTAAAGTTGAATTTACATTTGGCTATAAGCTCATGAACGATAAATTAGTTATCGATCTTCATCATTCCTCATTACCGTTTTCATTGTAGTTACTTTCAATTATAAAACTATTAATTTTTTCAATTTTTGAGTAAAAAAAAGATTGACTAAGTTTTTCAGCTTTTATAATTCCTGTCACATTATTTATATTCGAAAAAATAAAAACTAAAATGCACAAAAGCAGAACCGTTTTAAAAATACCAAAAACAGATCCGATAATTCTGTTTAGTAATCCAAGAGCAATTATTTTTAAGAATTTTGTCAAAAACTTAGCAATAATTTTGAATACCATTATGGTTAATAAGAATATCAATATTGCCGATAGAATAGAAATAAAACCTGCTTCAGATTCAAAAATTGGTTTTAGTTTTATATCAAGATATGGGTAGTAATTCTTGGCTAAGAATACCCCAATAATTACCCCTAATATAGATGCTAATTCTTTAATTAGTCCTTTTGAAAAACCACTATAAGCTCCCCAGGCTATTGTCAAACCAAAAAAAAGATCGAGATAGCTCATAATAAATTATTAGGTGATGTTAATTTAATAAATATTAACTTCTTTATCTTAGTATAGAAAAATTTCTAATAAAATTATTAATTGAAATCTGAGCTAAAAACAAAGTGGGATAATTTGAAAAATAAACTTTCGGCTGATTTTTCTGAAGATGATATCATTGATTTAGACTCGATAATTTTTTTAATCGGATTACAGGAGCTAGGTCAATTTCAGAAAAAACTGAATAAGCAAAAAAAAATGGAGGTTATACATATAGCTGTATGTAAGTTGTTAACTGATTATGGATATTATGAATTTGATTTTAAAGATGAAGATGGTTGGCCACATTATAAGTTAATCAAAAAGCTACCAAACTTAAAGCCAGGTGAACAAACAATTCTTATGAAAAAAGCAATCATTAACTATTTTATTAAATCAGACTATATTAATTAAGATTTCATAAATTTGGCAATAGATTATTATGGAGGATAAAATAAAAAAAGATTTAGAAGCAATTGAAAATTTTACTTCTGACTCAATTACTGAAATAGAAGAGTTTAGGGTAAAGTATCTTGGGAAAAAAGGTTTATTGAATTCATATTTTGTTGAATTTAAATCATTAGATAGTAATGAAAAGAAAAATGTTGGACGTCTGTTAAATGAATTAAAAAACTTAGCTCAAGAAAAAGTTGAGGCTTTAAAATCAAATAGCTCTAAATCATCTGAGAAGATTGAAATTAATGATACTTCTAGGCCTGGGGACCCTATTGGTATTGGTTCTCGCCACCCTATTTCAGTCGTCAAAAATAGAATAATTGACATTTTTTCGAATATTGGATTTACAATAAGTGAAGGGCCAGAAATAGAAGATGATTGGCACAATTTCAGTGCTTTAAATCTTCCTGAACATCATCCTGCAAGAGATATGCAGGATACTTTTTTCATTGAAAAAGATCCGGACTATTTACTTAGAACCCATACTAGTTCAGTTCAGGTCAGATACATGGAAAATAACAAGCCACCTATCAGAACTATTTCACCAGGAAGAGTTTACAGAAATGAAGCAATTTCTGCTCGTTCACACTGTTTTTTTCATCAGATTGAAGGCTTATGTATTGATAAAGATGTAAGTTTTGCAGATTTAAAACAAACATTAGAATATTTCACAACTCAACTCTTTGGCAAATCAAAAATAAGACTAAGACCCTCTTATTTTCCTTTTACTGAGCCTAGTGCTGAGGTAGATGTTTATTGGGGTTTAAACAATGAAACTGATTATAAAATGACTAAGGGTACTGGATGGCTTGAGATTATGGGATGTGGAATGGTTGACCCTAATGTTTTAGAAAATTGTAAAATTGACTCTAGCGAATACTCAGGTTTTGCTTTTGGATTAGGCATTGATAGAATTGCTTTATTACTTCATCAAATTGATGACATCAGATTGTTAAGTGAAAATGATGTCAGATTTCTGGATCAGTTTAAATCTTCGTTTTAAGAAATTATATCACTTAGATCTTTAAACACCTTTTTAGCACTTCTTTTATCATATAAAATTTTATAGACTGCGTCAATTATTGGTGTTTTAGCTTTTTTCTTTGCATTATTATTAAGTAAAAATGCTTTTTTTGTAGCGATATATCCTTCAGCTACCATTTTCATTTCAAGTTGAGCTGCCTTCACCGTATATCCTTTTCCAATCATATTTCCAAACATTCTATTCCTTGAAAAAGATGAATACCCAGTTACTAGTAAATCCCCTAAGTAGGCTGAATTATTTATATTTCTTTTAATCTTATGTCTTTTTGAAATAAATCTTTTCATTTCTTTAATTGAATTACTCATCAAGACACTTTGATAGTTATCTCCATAACCCAATCCGTTAGAAATACCAACAGCCAAAGCAAATATATTTTTTAACATGCTAGCATATTCAATTCCGAACACGTCATCAGATGTCTTAACATTGATATACTTACATTTAAATTTATCAGAAACAACTTTACATAAATTTAAGTTTGAGGAGCCTATGGTTAAATATGATAATTTTTCCAATGCAACTTCTTCAGCATGACATGGTCCCCCAATAACCAGAAAGTTATCTTTAGAAACATCAAAATATTTATGCATGTGTTCTCCAAATAAAAGATTTGTTTCTTGAACAAGACCTTTAAGGGCACACATTATTATTTTGTCGGAAAGATTAACTTCAATTTTATTCATTTCATTATTTACATATTCTGATGGAATCGCAATTATAATTACATCTGAATTCTCTACAACTTTATTTATATCTGAAGACATATTTAATTTGTTGAGATTAAGCTCTACAGAACTTAAATAGTTTGGATTATGAAAATTACTTTTAATGAATTCAATATTCTCACTGTTTCTAATGTACCAGTTTATGTCATTATTGTTTTCAGAAAGAATTTTGATCAGAGCGGTTGCCCAGCTTCCACTACCAATAACTCCAAATTTTAATTTAGTTTCTTTCATTGATATAATTTATTAATATTAATATACTCCATAACCTTAGCTGAAATCAAATCTTTAGGTTCAGTTTTTTTTGAGACAATATTTCTAATATTAGTTGAGCTTAAATCAATTCTTGGACCCCCTATATACATTGCATTTTGGTTAATTATATAAGGACTTTCTTTAAGCGTTCCTTTTCTTGGATAGATGAAAATTTTATAATTGTCGAGAATTTTTTCATAGTCTTTCCAAGTATCAAAAATCTTATAATTGTCCTCCCCTATAATCAAACTAAATTCGATTTCTTTTAATTTATTTGATATATACTCTAAAGTATCAATAGTGTAATTTGGTTTTTTTAAGTTTACCTCCAAATCACTTGGCATTATATTCTCGTATTTTTCAGTTGCAATTTTAGCCATATTAAATCTATGTTTAAAATTTGATATTTTACTCTTCAGCTTAATTGGATTTTCAGGTGTTACAACTAACCAAACTTCATCTGTTAATTTCTTCTCAGTTATGTATTCGGCAATTTTTATATGTCCATTGTGAATGGGGTCAAAAGTTCCAAAAAATAAACCAACCTTTTTTTTACTCATTTATAAAATTTTGAACTAATTCTAAAACTTCATTAAAACTATTTTCAAGGATATTGTTTTCAACAATATGATCAAATTTATCAGCTTGTGACATTTCATCTTTAGCCTTTTCGATTCTGATTTTTATACTAGCATTTGAATCTAAATTTCTATTTCGTAATCTATTTTCAAGCTCATCAATGCTTGGGGGTTTAATAAAAATTGTGATAGTTTGTTTTGGAAATTTTTTCTTAATATTTAAACCTCCAATAACATCAACATCAAAAACTAAATTTTTATTAATGGCATTTTCTAATTCAGTAGTAAGTGTTCCATAAAAATTATCCTTATAAACTTCTTCCCACTCTATAAATTCTTTGTTTTCAATCTTTTTAATAAACTCATCTTTTGTTAAAAAGAAATAATTAATTCCGTCAACTTCATTGTTTCTTGGAGCTCTTGATGTTGCTGAAATGGAAAAAGATAAACTTAAGCTTTTGTCTTTAAGAAGCCTATTAACTATAGTAGTTTTTCCTGATCCAGAAGGGGCTGCAATAACTATGAATTTTGAATTACTCATCACAGAATATTTAAGATGTTTTCTTTAATTTTTTCCAAGTTATCTTTCATTTCAATAACATATTTTTGGAGATTTGCATCATTAGCTTTAGAGCCTATTGTGTTTATTTCACGCCCTATTTCTTGACAAATAAACCCAAGTTTTTTGCCAACCGGATTGTTTGACTCTAGTGCCTCGTCAAAAATTAAAATATTGCTTTTTAGTCTTATTATTTCTTCATTTATATCAAATTTTTCTAAATAATATATCATTTCTTGCTCAAGCCTATTATTATCGATTTCTAAATCTATCTTTTTAAGTTCTTCAAGCAGTTTTTCTCTTTTTTTTGAAATTCTTTCTTTTTCAATTTTTTCAATATTGCCTAATAACTTTTTAATTAGAGAAATTTTATTTCTAAAATCTTTTTCCATTTCTGAACCTTCCTTGGCCCTGTAATCATTAAGGTTTTTCGTAGCTATTGAAATTTTGTCAATAATACTTGTAATCTCAGAAGCACTTAAATCTATAGATTTTGATGAGTATGCATTTGGCAGTCTCATTGCAATCTTCAAATAGTCTTTTTCACTGGAAATATTTAGGAATTGATTTGTCGACTCGGAAAAATCTTTTGAATCAATGTTGTTGAATTCCTTAAGTTGTTTAATGTAGTTGCTTACAATTTCTTGATTTATGCTTATTTCATCTAAGTTTTTTCCTATTTCAGAAGTAACATTAAGCTCAATCTTACCCCTAAAAAGTTTACTTGAAATCTCCTTTCTTAAGTCATTTTCATAGGATTTTAGAAAATGTGGACATCTTATGTTTAAGTCTAATGTTTTACTGTTAACAGACTTTATTTCAACAATAAATTTTGTTGAATTAATTATAAAAGATTCACTGGCATAGCCAGTCATTGACTTAATCATTTTATGATATATTTAGCAAATATATGAATAGATTTTTAAGTTGCTTTGCTGGTTTTTTTAGAAACTAAATAAACACCTGTAAAAACAAGAATTACCGATGTTATATCAGCAAGTGTTAGTTTATCAGCCCCTCTGTAAATTGCAAATAGAATTCCGATAACGGGTTGAAGATAAATAAACATCCCAACAGTTGAAGCCTTTAAGTTTTTCAGGGCATATAAGTTCAATAGATAAACAAGAAATGTTGTACAGATAACAACGTAAGAAATTTTAAGCAAAGAATTTCCAGAAATTTCAACCCAGTTAATCTTACTAAACTCAACCAATCCAAATGGCATATTTATAAATATTGAAAAGAAGAATAGCCATTTCATAATAGTAATCATATTATATTTTTTGGTAAGAGGTTTTACTAAAACAAAATATAGTGCATATGCAATACTATTTATAAAAAGATAAAAATTACCCAAGTTAATATTTGGAGCAGTAGAGACTGATTTTTCATTTAAAAGAATTAAAGTTAATGTCCCACAAAATCCAATAAATACCCCAACATATTTTCTTTTAGTAATTTTTTCGTTTAGAATAATTACTGAAATAAGAAAAATAAATATTGGTGCGAGTGTAGTAATGATTGCGCTATTGATTGGTGTTGAATTGTAAAGTCCGTTTAATGCTGTGATCATATTCAAACCCATTCCAAAAATTGCGCAAATAAAAATTAACTTAAAATCTTTAAGCTCTACTTTCTCTCTTTCAACAAATAATGAAATAAACCAAAAACAAACCGCAGCACCAACTACCCTACAATACAATAATGCATTGGGGGACAACACATCTGGCATGAGTTCCTTAGCAATTGTATGATTAAATCCAAAAATTGAAGTTGCTAATAATGCAGCAAGCAGAGCAAGGATTCTTTTGTTCATTTCAATAAATTGAATTCTAAAGATAATCCATACATTTGTTTGTAGCTAATATGCTCTAATTTAATTTATCAAATCATGAAGTTTAACACCAAAACAATTCACGGAGGTCAAAAAATTGATCCTGCATTTAATTCTGTTATGCAGCCAATATATCAAACATCAACCTATGCTCAAAAAAGCCCTGGTGTTAACAAAGGTTTTGAATATTCAAGAACTCATAATCCTACAAGAACTGCCTTACAAAATTCATTTGCAAGTCTTGAAAATGCTAAACACGGAGTGGCATTTTCGTCTGGTTTAGCAGCCATTGATGCAATTATAAAACTGCTGAGTCCTGGAGACGAAGTAATAAGTACGAACGATTTATACGGAGGCACATTTCGTTTATTCACCAAGATTTTTGAAAAATATGGAGTAAAATTTCATTTCACATCACTACACAATATAGCTGATGTGGAATCACTAATAAACGAAAACACCAAAGTCATTTGGGCTGAAACACCGACAAATCCGATGATAAATGTTTTTGATATTGAAGCACTTTCAAATATTAGTAAGTCCAATAATTTAATCTTGGTTGTTGACAACACATTTGCTTCTCCTTATTTACAAAACCCTTTAAATTTAGGTGCCGACATAGTAATGCATTCTGCTACTAAATATTTAGCTGGTCACAGTGATGTTGTTTTGGGCGCTTTAATGTTAAACGATGATGAACTTGCTGAAAAATTATACTTTATTCAAAATTCAAGTGGCGCAGTCCCTGGACCACAAGATTGTTTTTTGACCTTAAGAGGAATTAAAACATTGCATGTGAGGATTCAGAGACATTGTGAAAATGCACATAAAGTTGCACATTTTTTAAACGATCATAAGATGGTTGAGAAAGTATATTGGCCAGGATTAGAGTCTCATAAAAATCATGAAGTTGCAAAAAAACAAATGTCTGATTTTGGAGGAATGCTTTCTTTTAGAATTAAAGATTATAGCAAAGAACAAACAATTAAATTTTTAGAAAAACTTCATTTATTTACTTTAGCTGAATCTCTTGGTGGAGTTGAGTCATTATGCGGGCATCCTGCAACTATGACTCACGCTAGCATACCGAAAGAAGAAAGAGAAAAATCTGGAGTTACTGACTCTTTGATAAGGTTGAGCGTTGGAATTGAAGATGCCGATGATTTAATCGATGATTTAAAAAATGCTTTTTTATAAAATTGTTAATTATTCTACTTTTTTTTGGTAAAATAAAAATTTTAAATCCCTAATTTTAATTAATATTTAATTTCACCCTCATTAGGGTTAAGAAAATTATTAATTATGAAAAGAAAGATTGACGCTTTTTTAAACATTGTTCGAAAGAGAGACGGACATCAACCAGAATTTATGCAGGCTGTTGAAGAAGTCGCAGAAACAGTTATTCCTTATATAATAGAAAATGACATTTATCACGGTAAAAACATTTTGATGAGGATGTGTGAGCCAGAAAGAGCTATTGCATTTAGGGTTTCATGGGTAGATGACAAGGGAGAAATATGGGTAAATAGAGGTTATAGAATTCAAATGAATTCTGCAATTGGGCCATACAAAGGAGGACTAAGATTTCATCCTTCAGTAAATATGAGTATTTTGAAATTTTTGGCTTTTGAGCAAGTTTTCAAAAATAGTTTAACAACCTTACCTATGGGTGGAGGTAAAGGGGGTAGTGATTTTGATCCTAAGGGCAGAAGTGAAAATGAAATAATGAGATTTTGTCAGGCTTTTATGACTGAGTTATACAGACATATAGGACCAAATACTGATGTTCCTGCTGGTGATATTGGAGTTGGAGGTAGAGAAATTGGATACATGTATGGTCAATATAGAAAACTTGCAAATGAATTTACAGGAGTTTTGACCGGTAAAGGTATGTCATGGGGTGGTTCTTTAATTAGACCTGAAGCGACAGGGTATGGTGCGGTATACTTTGTTCAAGACATGCTAGCTCAGCAAAATGATGGTATTAAAGGTAAAAAAGTTGTAATATCAGGATCAGGTAATGTTGCTCAATATGCAGCTGAAAAAATACTACATTTTGGAGGCAAAGTATTAACAATGTCTGATTCTTCAGGGTTTATTTATGATTCTTCAGGAATTGACGAAGAAAAATTGAAATTTATCATGTATTTAAAAAATATTCAACGAGGAAGAATCAGTGAATATGTAAAAAAATATCCAAAAGCAGTTTTCAAAAAAGGAAAGACACCATGGTCTGTAAAATGTGATATTGCTTTACCATGTGCTACACAAAATGAATTAAATGGTAAAGATGCAAAAACGCTTGTTGACAACGGATGTAAATGTGTAAGTGAAGGAGCAAATATGCCTTCTACAAAAGACGCAATTGAAGTTTTTCTTAAATCTAAAATTTTATTTGCACCCGGAAAAGCTGCTAATGCTGGCGGGGTAGCTACTTCAGGTTTAGAAATGACCCAAAATTCTTTAAGATATAATTGGACTAGGGAAGAGGTAGATCAAAAACTACGCGAGATAATGTTAAATATTCATAATTCATGTATTGAACATGGAAAGCAAAAAAATGGATATGTAAATTATGTCAAAGGAGCAAATATAGCTGGTTTTGTTAAAGTCGCTGATGCAATGCTAGCTCAAGGAGTAATCTAATTTTTTATTTTATACATATTATACTGGTATATTTGTCGTTTATTAGACATAATTGCTAGTATAATATGTTAAAAATTCGACTGTTTTTATTTCTGTTTTTTTCCGTATGCATTTCGTACAGTCAACAAAATAAGCTCTCTATAGAAAATAACTCGACGATATATAACGGTTGGGACACATATTTTTCTTTTAATTCAATATCTTCAATTGGTGATGGTGAAGGGATAATTTATTTCGCATCTTATAATGCAATTTTCTCATACGATACATCTTCATTTCAAATAGAGAAATTTGATACTTTAAATGAATTGTCCGGAGATGAAATTTCAGCTTTTTATCATTCTATAAATAATAACATTATAGCTATAGGTTACAGTAGTGGCTTTTTACAGCTAATTGATTTAAACTCAAATACGATAATTAATGTCTATGACATTTTAAATAAACCTTCAATTCCTGCAGACAGAAAAATAATCAACCATTTTAATCAAAATGGTGATGAAATATTGATTTCAACAGGTTATGGTATTTCCGTTTTTGATTTAAATGAATTTGAATTTGGAGACACTTATTATATAGGAGATTTTGCATCTATGTTAGATATTAGTAGTACTGTTGTCAATGAAAATTTCATTTTTGCATCGAGTTCAGAGCTAGGCATTTTAAGAGCAAATTTAGATTCAAATTTAATAGAATTTAATAATTGGCAAACAATTTATAATGGCAGTGTTAATGAATTATTTCTTAACGATAATAACATATTTTTTTATGACGATTACAATGTAATGGGTTTTAAAAATGAAGAAATAATTAATTTACTGACCTTGGATAATCAGATTAAAAACGTAAGTACATCAGACTCTAAAATTGTAATTATTTCTGGTGAAAACTGCCTAATCTATAATGATCAACTATCACAATTATTAGATGTTTTTGAATCTCAAAAATATTTGACAACTTTTAATGATGGAATTATAAAAAATAATAAAATATATATAGCAACATCCGAAAAAGGAGTGCTGCTAATTAATAATAATACCAACGATTATTCTTATTTGAAGCCTGATGGTCCGTTGGAAAATAATATATTTTCTGTAGAAACACTAAACAATCAAACATGGGTTTCATTTGGAAATTACACTGAATATTTTAATCCATATCCTTTAAAATTTAGTGGAATTAGCAACTACGATGAAAATTTAGATAGATGGCTAAATGTAAGTAAAGACTCAATTCCTAACCAATCAGTTAACCTAAATAATATTTCCATAAATCCATTTAATAATAATAATGTTTTTATCAGTTCTTTTCATGGAGGCTTAATGGAGATGGATAATTTCAATTTTGTTGAATTTTATAACAATAATAACAGCGAACTAGAATCTTTATCTACCAGTGATCCTGAATATGAAAGTTTAAGAATTTCTGACATCGAATTTGATCAAAATGGAGATTTATGGGTTTTAAATTGCAGAATAGACAGCCCTTTAAAATCATATAACCTAGATAATAATAGCTGGAATAGTTATGATTTTACTGAAATTATAAATGATGGTTTTCAGGATGAACTTGGATTTAACGACATTGAAATAGACGATTATGGTAATAAATGGATAGCTGGTTTAAGATCGGGTTTAATTGGTTTTAATAATGAATCAGGCAACATACAACTTAGAAAAGTTTTTAGTCAAGACCAATCAGATATGCCATCATCTTATGTAAAATCAATTGCAGTTGATAATAATAATCATCTGTGGATTGGAACAGTTCAGGGTCTAAGGGTTTTATATAATACATCTAGTTTTTTTGAAACCCCTATTGTTACAACTCAGAAGATAGTTATTTTAGAAGATGGTATCCCAAGGGAGTTGTTAGAACAACAGTATATAACTAATATTGAGGTGGATGGAGCAAATAATAAATGGGTTGGGACTATTGGTTCTGGAGTGTTTTATTTTTCGCCTAATGGTCAACAAACAATTTATCACTTTACGAAAGATAATTCCCCTTTGCCTTCAAACAATATAAATGATATTTCCATAAATTTTACAAATGGTAAAGTGTATTTCGCAACCGATCAGGGATTAGTAAGTTTTGATACGGGCAGCACCTCAAGTTCAGATAATTTTTCGGATGCTTTTGTTTATCCTAATCCGGTTAGACCACAATTCAATTCTCAATCAGATAAGATTAAAATTAATGGTTTAACTGAAAATGTAAACCTTAAGATTACAGATATTGCAGGAAATTTAGTGGCTGAAGCACAATCTAATATAAACCCCAGATACAGAAATTTTAATTTAGAAATTGACGGAGGAACTGCATTTTGGAATGGAAAAAATTTAAGAAATCAAAATGTTGCTTCAGGAGTTTATATTATAATGCTTTCTGATCTAGATTCTTATGAAACAAAAATTTTGAAACTAATGATTATTCGCTAATGATTATTTCTTCAACTGCAATTGTTTTAAGTAAACTCAAATACAGAGACAATGATTTAATTGTCAAGTTATTGGTAAGAGAATTAGGCGTCACCTCATTCATAGTAAGAGGAGGGTCTAAAAAGAATAAATCAAATTATTTTCAACAACTTTCATTTCTTGAAATTGAATTTGATTTTAACAGTAAAAGAAATCTTCATTACTTTAAAGATTTTGAATATAAATTCAATTTAAAAACAATCCACACCGATTTTATAAAAATGGGAGTTATTATTTTTCTATCCGAAATACTCTCCAAAATTTTAATTCATCAAGAAAAGGATTTTGAACTATTTGATTTTATTGAGGGATCAATTAAATACTATGACGAAGCAAAATTTAACCCGTCTTTTCATCTACTATTTCTTATACAGTTATCTAAGTTTTTAGGGTTTTACCCTGAAACGGAAAACAGTGAATATAAATACTTTGATTTGCAGCAGGGTTGTTATACAAATACTAAAGATTCAAATTATACTATTTATGATGATGAATTGAATTGTTTTAATATGATTTTAGGCATAAATTTTGATGACTTAAGTTTGCTAACCTTTAATCCTGTGCAAAGAAAAAAACTACTCGATAATATTATTTTGTATTATAAGCTACACATTGAAAATTTTGTTTCTTTAAAGTCACTTGAGGTTCTAAGAAAATTATTTTAATTGTGAATAAATTTTATTTCTTTTTATTATTTACAATTACATCTTTTTCACAAGATCTGCTAATAATTGATGAAAACAAGAAACCTGTAATCGGAGCTTCAGTTTTTAGTGATGTAAGTAATTTTGCAACAACAGATAAGAATGGTTTTGTAAGCTTGAACAAATTTTCAAACAAGGATACTTTAACTATAAATCAATACGGGTTTAAGGAGCAAAAACTTATTAAATCTAAACTAAACGAAAGTCTTACTCTAATTTATGACAATGAATTATTAGATGAAGTGGTAATTTCAGCTTCTAAGTTTTCACAGAAGTTTAGGGAAGTTCCAAAAAAAGTTACACAAATTAATAGATCTACTATTGAATTTACTAACCCAATGACTAGTGCTGATTTACTAGAGAGGGGTGGTTATGTGTTTATACAAAAAAGTCAATTAGGAGGAGGAAGCCCAATGATTAGAGGTCTTTCAACTAACAGATTAGTTTTGTCGGTTGATGGTGTTAGATTAAATAATGCAATTTTTAGAGGAGGAAACATACATAATGTAATTTCTATTTCTCCCTTGAATATCGAAAATACAGAAGTAATTATGGGATCGGCATCTGTGTTGTACGGAAGTGATGCTATCGGAGGAGTAATGAACTTCTATACAAAAAAAGCTAGGTTAGCTACGGGGTCAAAACCAAACATCAAAATCAACCTAAATACAAGGTACTCATCAGCTTCAAGTGAAAAAATGTATCATGTAGATCTAAACTATGGATTAAAGAAGATAGCATTTTTATCAAGTTTCTCAAAATCAGATTTTGGGGATTTAATTATGGGTGTTCACGGACCATCAGACTATTTAAGACCTAATTATGTGGGTCAAAATTCCTTAGGTGGTGATATAATTGTAACAAATCCTAATTCAAGGATTCAAAGAAACACAGCATATAACCAAACTAATTTTATGCAAAAAGTTTTTTATCAGCCTAGAGAAAATTTAAATATTGATCTGGGTATACATTTTTCTAGAACGGGAGATATTCCCAGGTATGATAGATTAATCAGAAATGATGAAAATCAAGGACTCTATTATTCTGAATGGTATTATGGACCACAGGAATGGCTGTTAATCAATAGCCAATTAACTTTTAGCCCAATACAATCTAAATTTTATGACGAATTAAAGTTTGTTTCTTCTTTTCAGAAATTTTCGGAGAGCAGAAATAGTAGAAAATTTAATAATAGCTATTTAAATTCTAGAGAAGAAGATTTAAGTATATTTTCGGTAAACTTAGATTTTTATAAAAAAATATCAGAAAAATCTAATATTACATATGGGTTTGAATTAATTGAAAACAATGTGGGTTCATTTGCTAAAAGAACTGACATAAATGATTTAACAGAAACCTTAATTTCAACCAGATATCCAGATGATTCATCTTTAAGCTCCCTAGGCTTATATGTTAACTACAAAACTAAAGTCATCGAAGATGTGTTTTTTCAAAGTGGAGTAAGATATAGTTTAACGGAATTAAAAGCGGACTTATCACAAAACAATCTGTATTATGATTTTATGTATGAAAATACAACATTAAAAAATGGAGCATTTGTTGGTGGAATTGGACTAAGTTGGGTTAGAAATATTTACAATAATTGGAAGTTTAATATCAATACAGCTTTTAGATCTCCAAACATAGACGATCTTGCTAAGGTTTTTGATTCTGAACCTGGAAGCGTGGTTGTTCCAAACCCTGACTTAAAACCAGAAAGATCTTTTGGACTAGAGTTTGGAGGTTACTTTAGAACAAAGAATAATATCGAATTAGATTTTTCATCATATGTGACATATTTATATAACTCATTCATAAGAGATGATTTTACATTGAGTAACGGGGTATCAGAAATAATTTATGACGGGGAACTATCTCAAATTCAAGCACTTCAAAACAGTTCAAAGTCTTTTATTTACGGAATGGAATTGGGGATAAACATGTTTTTAAACAAAAATTTTAGTATCAAATCCCAACATAATTTAATTGCTGGATATGAATTAAATCAATTACCATTTTCAATGCCAGTTAGGCATATACCACCCAATTATGGCAATTTTCATTTTATTTATAATAATGGAGATTTTACAATTGACTCGTACTTAAATTATAATTCAAAAATATCATTTAGTAATCTTGCAGAGTCTGAAAGGGCAAAACCTTATATGTATGCATTAGATGAAAATGGCAATCCATATTCACCATCATGGATGACATTTAACATTAGATCAAAATATTCTTTTTCCAAAATGCTAAACATCAATTTTACTGTTGAGAATATAACAAATAAATTATATAGACCCTATTCATCAGGAATTTCAGCACCTGGCTTAAACTTTATTTTTTCTCTGAACTATGCCTATTAGTTTTACTAAAGATGAAAAGATAATAATTGAAAAAATTCAATCTTATTGTCTTTATCAAGATAGATGTGTTATGGAAGTAAAAAACAAATTATATTCATTTAAAGTAAGTTCACAATTAGTCGAAAATATAGTTGAATATTTGATTGATAATGATTACCTAAATGAAGAAAGATATACTAAGATGTTTATTCAAGGAAAGCTTAGAATAAAAAAGTGGGGAAGAATTAAGTTAAAGTATGAGTTAAGATCAAAAGGTATTGATATAAAAACAATTAACGAACATATTAATCAAATTAACGAAGAGGATTATATGAACTACTTCAATGAGTTTTCGACAAGCAAGATTAAATTTTTAAAAGGGACAAAAGATCAAAAGAAAAGATCTTTTATAAACTACTTTACATACAGAGGCTGGGAAAATAATCTTATCTACCAAAAGTTAAGAGATATTAGTTAATAGAGTATTTTATTCCAATCAAAGAATTAAACCCAGGCATAGGAACCAGGTTTGTCTCTGAATATTCAGCATCTAAAATATTATTTAAAATAACAGATATTGTAAATTTATCATACATGTAAGAGGTTCTAAAATCTATTACCGTATAACTTTCATCGTTTAGCCTTTTAGAATTTTTAAAAGTTAGAGTTGAGGAAATAAAGTCTCTAACTTGAAACATATATGTAGCCGTTATTTGATTTTTTAACGAATTTAAAGCATACCTAGAAAAAGTAAAATCAGTTTCTAAAAGATCATCATTAATATTACTGTATCCGATATTTATACTTTGCGGTCTAAAAGCACCCAAATAGAATTTGTAACCCATGTTTAATTCAAAGCCATTGGTGATTATTTCTCTTATATTACTTGCTTGCCAAGGGTCAGCCTCATCATTTTTTACATAATCAATTATATCTGATGCGTCTCTTTGATATAAAGACATACTAAGATTAAAATTATTTTTTAAATATTTTAATCCAAATTCTTTAGTAAGGGCTTTTTCAAGCTTCAAGTTTTCATTTCCTAAAGTAGTGGGGCTTGAATAAAATAAATCTGTATAGGTAGGCATTCTGTATGTATAGCCAACATTACTATATATTTTCAGGTTTTTGTTAAATCTATATCCGAAATCTATTCCTGGATAGAAAAATAAATTATTGAAAAAATTACTTTGATAATTTAGTCTTGTGGAAACATCTGAAAAATATGAAATAGCAACTCCAGGGGTAAAATCGATTTTATCATTTTGAAATTTAATTTGTTGTTCAATAAACATATTAAACATGGTTCTATTTCTATTACCAAGATTGTTACTGCTTAAGGAAACTTTTGACAAATCAAAACCTATCCCTAAATTACCCAGAGAGTTTGGGGTAGACGCATTAACTTCAACTCCAACTTTATCAGAGATATGCAGGTTTCTGTAAACCGAAGGGTCTTGCCTTAAATATACATACATGTCTTGATTTCTCTTCCAATAAAGTTTAGGTTTAATGATTAATTCATTTTTTTTATAGGTTGTGCTTAGTCCAATTATACTGGCTTGCGTTTCTTCATATTGATCAATTGCTGCAGGGCTTGCATAGAATCCATTTGCACCAAATTTTCTTTCATTAAATGCTCCAATAGCTGAGATATTCTGGTTCTTTATTTTAAAATTACTTTTAACGAAAAATTCATCATTTTTAAAGTCTGTATTATATCTATAACCTTCCGATTCTTTTCTGCTATAATTAAATAGTATATCTGAGTTTTCTAGTTTTCTTTGAGCTGTTAAGCTTCCTCTTTTTTGATCAAAAGAACCACCTGCAAGCTCTACGCTTAAATTATTTTCAATATTCTGTTTTGTAATAATATTTATAGCTCCTGTAAATGCATTTTGTCCGTATATTCTTCCTGCCGATCCTTTTGTGATTTCTATTCTTTCTATTACCTCTAAAGGTAGTGTCATATTCATTGTGTGATGGCCGGTTTGTGGGTCTTCAACTTTTATCCCGTCAATCAATAATAAAGTTTGATCAAACGAGCCTCCTCTTATGTAAAGGTCTGCTTGCATTCCCTCTGCACCTCTTCTTCTTATATCTATTCCTGCTATTTGTTGTAGTAAATCGCTAACATTTGTGGCTGTACTTTTTTGAATTTCTTCTCTTGAGATTGTTAAAACACTAATTGAATTATCTGTATTTTTAATTTCTATTCTTGGACTAGAAATCAATTCAACTTGATCAAGTTCTATTTCTGATTTATTTTCCTGCGCATTTATGTGTGTTGTAATTGCTTGAAAAATTAATATTATTAGGAGGGTTTTTTTCATGATTTTGAATCAAAAATTGATTTTTTAAAAGTACTTATTTGCCTATACTTATCAAACTATTTTTTTGTTAAATAAGTTCTGAAATATTATAATTTTTAAATCTTTAAAAAACTATATTTATATCATGTTTGCTTTAATAGATTGTAATAATTTTTATGTCTCTTGTGAGAGGGTGTTTAATCCAAATTTAAATGGTAAGCCTGTAGTAGTATTATCGAATAATGACGGCTGTGCTATTTCTAGAAGTGACGAGGCTAAGCGATTAGGAATTCCTATGGGAGCTCCTATTTTTAAATATAGATCAATCATCAATCAGCATAATGTAATTGTTCTATCTTCAAATTATCCTTTATATGCAGATATGAGTAATCGTGTAATGACAACAATTTCAAAGTTTATTCCAGACGTTGAAATTTATAGTATTGATGAGGCTTTTTTAAAATTTGAAGGATATGAAAATTACGATCTCTTTAGCTATGCTTCAAAAATGAGAAACACAATTTTGAAATGGACTGGAATACCAACTTCTGTAGGTGTTGCTCCTACAAAATCATTAGCAAAGATTGCTAATAAAATAGCAAGAAAGTTTCCACATCAAACAAAGCATGTATATGTTTTAGATACGGGTTATAAAAGATCTAAAGCATTAAACTATTTCCCTTTAAACGATATTTGGGGGATAGGCAAAAGATTGACTAAGCGTCTTCAGAATATAGGATGTAAAAACGCATTAGACTTTGTTGAACTTCCGGAACAATGGGTGAAATCAAATTTATCAATTGTCGAATTAAAGATTCAACAAGAATTAAAAGGTATATCAAATTTAGATCTAGATTCTTTAAAAATTAAGAAATCTATAGCCACCACAAGATCTTTTGAAAAACCTATTTCAGATTTGGGTAGATTAAAAGAAAGGGTTTCAACTTTTTCACTCTCCTGTGCTGAAAAGTTAAGAAGACAGAATTCTCTTTGTAATGTTATGATTGTATTTATAAGAAGTAATTATTTCAGAAAAGATTTACAACAACATTCTTGCTCTAGGGTTGTAACATTGCCATACCCAACAAACTCTTCATTTGTTTTAAACAGCTACGCTTTAAAAGCAATTGAAACGATGTTTCAATCTAAAATAGATTATAAGAAGGCTGGTGTAATTGTGACTAGTCTTGTGCCTAATAATAGCTATCAACTTGGTATTTTTGAAAATGAAGATTACAGACATAAGCCTTTGATGAAGACAATGGATTATATTAATTCTAAGTACGGAGAAAAAATCAAATTGGCTAATCAAGATTTAAAAAGAAAATGGAAAATGAAACAGGAATTTTTATCGCCTTGTTATACAACTAAAATTAATGATATTATTAAGCTCAAATGAAAAATAAAAAAAGTCTAAATTTTTTTACACCAAGTACAGATAATAATCTTGATACGATTTTAATCAACGCTGGTATATCAGCAGGGTTTCCTTCACCTGCTGGAGATTTTAAACAAGAAAGAATAAGTCTTGATCAGGAATTGATTAAAAATAAAGAAGCTACATTTTTTGCTAGAGTCTCAGGTGAATCAATGATTAACGCAGGTTTAGAGGATGGAGATTTAATCGTAATCGACAGAAGTATAGAGCCAAGTAATAATAAAATTGCAGTTTGCTTTATAGAAGGGGAGTTTACGGTAAAAAGATTGATTGTCAAAAAAAACAAAATTTGGTTAAAGCCTGAAAATTCAAGTTATAAACCAATAGAAGTAAAAGATAATGATCAATTAATTATATGGGGGATAGTCACAAATGTTATAAAGAAGCTATAGAGTCTTATTCAACTAATGCTGTAACCTTGTTATTTTTCATTTCAACAGTTCCTGAGTTAATATCTAAATGATACCCTCTGTCACCTTTTTGAAAAATCTCTTTCTGCGTATCATCAAGAGTAATATTTCCATATACTTTAATAGCACCCTTTTTTAAGTTTGATACAATAGCTGCGTGATTATTTAACATTTCAAATTCACCGTCAACCCCAGGGACCGCAACAGAATCTACGTCACCTGTAAAGATTATTTTTTCTGGGGAAATTATTTCTAATATCATTTGTAGAAAGTTTAAACTTCAGCAAGCATTTTTTCTCCAGCTTCAATTACTTCTTCAATTGTTCCTTTAAGGTTGAAAGCAGCTTCTGGTAGGTGATCTAATTCACCATCCATTATCATATTAAACCCTTTGATAGTGTCTTTTATATCAACTAATACACCTGGTATTCCGGTAAACTGTTCTGCTACATGGAAAGGTTGAGATAAGAATCTTTGAACTCTTCTTGCTCTACCAACGGCTTGCTTATCTTCTTCAGATAGTTCTTCCATACCAAGAATAGCAATAATATCTTGTAATTCTTTATAACGTTGTAATAATTCTTTTACTCTTTGAGCACAATTATAATGATCATCTCCTAAAATCTCTGGTGTTAAAATTCTTGATGTTGAATCAAGAGGATCAACAGCAGGATATATACCTAATTCGGCAATTTTCCTAGAAAGTACTGTAGTTGCATCCAAGTGAGCAAAAGTAGTTGCGGGAGCAGGATCTGTTAAATCATCAGCAGGTACATATACAGCTTGAACAGATGTAATTGAACCATTCTTCGTAGAAGTAATTCTCTCTTGCATGGCACCCATTTCAGTCGCAAGGGTTGGTTGATAACCTACCGCTGAAGGCATTCTACCAAGTAGAGCAGAAACTTCAGAACCAGCCTGCGTAAATCTAAATATATTATCAACAAAGAAAAGTACATCTTTTCCTTGACCATCTCCAGCACCATCTCTAAAGTATTCGGCTACTGTAAGACCAGAAAGCGCAACCCTAGCTCTAGCTCCAGGAGGTTCATTCATTTGTCCAAAAACAAAAGTTGCTTTTGAATCTTTTAATGCTTCTTTATCAACTTTACTAAGATCCCATCCACCTTTTTCCATACTTTCCATAAATTCATCTCCGTAATTGATAATACCAGATTCAAGCATTTCTCTTAACAGATCATTTCCTTCTCTAGTTCTTTCACCAACTCCGGCAAATACTGAAAGTCCACCATGTCCTTTAGCAATGTTATTAATTAACTCCTGAATAAGTACAGTTTTACCAACTCCAGCTCCACCAAATAAACCAATCTTACCACCTTTTGCATATGGCTCAATTAAATCAATTACCTTGATTCCTGTAAAAAGAACTTCTGTTGAAGTAGATAAGTCCTCAAACTTAGGGGATTCTCTATGAATAGGTGTACCACTATCACCAGATTTTGGTAAGTTTCCAATTCCGTCAATTGAATCTCCTATTACATTAAAAAGTCTACCGTTAATTTCTTTACCAATTGGCATCTGGATTGGATTGTTAGTTGCTTTTACTTCAGTTCCACGACTAAGACCATCTGATGAGTCCATGGCAATGGTTCTTACCATATTTTCACCAATATGAGCTTGAACTTCGAGAACAAGTTTTGTTCCGTCAGCTTTTTCGATTTCTAATGAGTCATAAATTTTTGGAAGGCCAGCTTCAGAACTAAATTCTACATCTATTACTGGGCCTACAATTTGAGCTATTTTTCCTGATGTCATTTTAAAGGATAAGTGGGTTAAAAAATACTAATTCAATTAAGTCGCAAATATAGATTTTTTATGAAATATATTCAATACATTTTTTAAGATTTAATCAAATATTTTGAACAAAAAAAAAGTCTAGAATAAATCTAGACTTTTTTTATTTTTAGTTTGTTTTCTAAAGCTTATAAGCCATTTGGATAATTAGTTGGGTAATCTCCAATATCTATTCCGGCGTCAGAAAGATTTGATCCGTATGTAGCATCAATTTCAGCCATCAATAACTTGGCAATGAAAGCATTTCCTCTAGCTGTTGGATGAACTCCATCAAGTGAGAAAAGTCCACCAAATACTAAATCCCCAGTTAAAGTGAAAGTATCCATTGGATAACCAGTATTTACAACTTGGTTTAACACAGCATGTGAGTCCCAATGAGCCCATCCATACTGTGATGCTAATGCAGAAATTGTTGCATTGTATGAAGAAATAGCTGCTTGAGCCTCCATTACTTCATCAGCAGTTAAAACAAGATTATCTGCAAGTGGCACACTAACTCCATTTATCTGTGTAGGATCTCCACCAACCGTAGTTCCTAAAACAGTCATGGCAGGTAAAACAATTTTATCTGCTGCAGTAGCCATTCTCCAATTAGGTAAGCCTAAAACTGATAAATCAGTAAGGTCAGTATCCTCAATCGTTGCTGCATTTTGTCCAGCTACAAATACAATTGTTCTAGCAGCAGCTTCTTCTGCAGATATTAAGCCCATCATTTGAACCAATTGTAAGCCGCCATTGTATGCTGCAAAACCTCCGTTTAATAAATCAGCAGTAGCTTGATCTAAAGGGATTGCGTTGTAAGGCACTGTATTTAAGAAAGCAATTGCTGTAACATCAGGAACATTAATTAATATTCCGTCAGCTCCAGACCCTGCTAATGCTCCTATAGTAGATCCAATTGCAAAGTCAAATTCTGAAGGAGGTGTAAGGGTACTAGTTCCACCAGAAGTTGCAAACCCTAATGCATCATTACCGCCTAACCAAACAGATACAAACGTTGGAGATTGTGCCAACGCATCTTGCAAAATGCTTGTTCCAGGACTCGACGCCATTCTTACAAAATATGGATTCGCTTGACCTGCAAGAAGTCCTTCAAGACTTCCATAACCAGGAGCTAAAGCATGAATTGCTTGCATCCCAGGAACACCTAAATTATTATAAGGCCCAGGCATTATATTAGAAACTTCAGTAGTAGGAGTTCCATCTACTGGCACTGGTCCAGCACCGTTAAAATATAGTCTAGGACCTGCAATCACATTTCCAAATAAAGTTAATCCTCCAACATTATCATTAACATATGGTTGAGTAAACTCACCACCGCCTGCCATTGACATTACATTGGCTAACATATTTGGGTAAGAGTTAGCTTGACCCAATAAAAATGTTGATCCATCAGTAGTACCAGCTGTGATACTTGCACCTAAAGAAACATAAGTGCTAAAATCTGTATCTCCAGAGTCTATATCTAAATAAGGGTCTGGATAAACCTCATCTGGGTTAACAACATCTGTTTCACAGCTCCATAGAGCTAACATAAAAACAGAAAGTAATAAATATTTAATTTTCATAATGATTAAATTTTAATTTTTAAAAGTTATTAGCAGTCCATGAAACATAGTACTGAGTTCCGATAAATCCTGAACCAAACGCAGTAAAGTATTCCTCACCACCTAGGTTAGTTGCACCAACCTTGATAGTTGATTTCCACTTAGGAACTGTAAGGTTAAATTGTGCGTCTATAACATGAGTTTCTGGCACCATACCATCTCCAAAAGATGCTTGCCATAAATATTCACTCCAGTATCTCCAAGCAACATTAAACCCAAAATTCTTAAACAATTCAGTGTTTCCAAATTGAGCTTTGATTTTGTGCTCAGGTGTATTCCAGTTTGTTCTAAAATCAGGATATAATGACTGCTCAAACTCTAACTTAGCTTTAGTGTAGTTTGCTGATAAATCGAAATTTCCGAAAATCTTGGTTTGAGCACCAATAGAAACACCCCAAGAAGAAATCTCAGCTGGAGAGTTTGTGTATGAACTCCATGTTTCAAAATCACCGTTAGCCATTGCTAACACTGATAAACCACCATCACCAACTTCTCCATAAAGAGGAGAAAGAACTACTTGAGTATTGATGAAATCTTGGAAATCGTTTCTGTAAACAGCAGCATCAATCGTGAATGTTCTTGTTAATTTACCTCTATATCCAAATTCCATAGATTGCATTTGTTCTGGTTTAACATAGTCAACATCAGCTACTTTTAGTAGTGATGGATCACCAGCAGCGGCAAAAGCTTGAACTGAACTTGCCTCGTATGCATTATTATACGCAGAAGCACCAGTAATTGTTACACTTGCTGGAATTCCTAATGCTTGACCAGCTGCACTAATTCCATAATCTCTAACATATCTTTCAGGGTTACCGACACCAGAACCAACTAATCTAGCTTGTCCAGCATCTAATCCAATAAATAAGTCTTGAGTTGTTGGAGTTCTAAATCCTGTTTGGTAAGAAACTCTAAAATTATGATTCTTGTATTCTCCAGCCGTATAACTTAATACACCTCTAGGTGAAAATTGACCATCAAAATATTCTGATTTATCATATCTGATAGCACCAGTTACAACAAGTCTATCATCCATCATTTTCTTAACCGCTTGAGTGTAGAAACCTGTTTCTTGGTATTCAATTGGACCATCTACATCTGTAAATATAGTTCCACCTGAATTTAGAGAGTATCTTCTAGCAGATCCACCAACTTGTACTTCAGCCCAATCCCACATATGACCAAAATTATAATTGTAGTCTAAATGATAAAATTTAGAGTTATCAGTAAATCTAGCTCCTGTTGTTAGATCAGGATCTTGAATTACTTCAGCTAAATTTGATTCAAATTCTGGAGAGCCAGGTAACCATCTACCTGTATCAGCAATCTGTCTTCCTAATACGTGAGCTTGATCAATTGTCATTCCTGCTAATTGACCATTTACTATTCCTCCAACATATTCAGCAAACCAATTTAAATCTGGCTTCCATCTTCTGTTTACATTAATCGCAGCAAACGTCATATCATATGAGTCACCTGCATTATCCTCAACCATATAAGCTCTTGCAAACCAGTTATCGTTTGTAACTTCAAGCTTATGTTGGTTCATTGTAAAGTTTTTGATTGCATATCTGTTTATACCTTGGTATAAAGTCTTACCAGTACCCCATTTTCCAACATATGAAATTTCTAGGTTACTTCCTTCAATAGGTCTGTAGTATACACCCCAGTCAGCCTTTTTGCTTGTCGCATCTGGATCAGCCATATCAGTTTCATTGTATCCAGTTCTACTAACTACAGTAGAAGGAACAAGTGCTTCAGCACCAGCTGGTAAAAGACCTAAACCTACCATAGCTTGAGCTACACCATAAATGTTAGTAGCAACTTCATCTCCATAGATGTTAATTCCATCATGGTTATAATCACCAGGGAATACAGATCTATTTAATTTATCTTTTTCACTATTAGCAATCCAGTCAGTACCTGTTAAGTAACCAAAGTTAACTTTCATAGCTAGCTTGTCACTGAATTTATGACCCCATCTAATTTGAAGGTCTTGGTATTCGTTTGTTCCTGCTGCGTCTTGAACAGTTACACCTCTTTTATATTGACCGCTGACACCTTGATGGTCAAATGGATTTTTACTTCTCATTAAAAGAATACCATTGAATGCATTTGCTCCGTAAAGAGCTGAAGAAGTTCCAGGAACTAATTCAACATCTAATACATCAGTCTCTACCATCCCCAATAGGTTACCAAGTGGGAAGTTAAGGGCAGGAGCTGAATTATCCATTCCGTCAACTAATTGTACAAATCGAGTATTTGCAAAAGTAGCAAAACCTCTTGTGTTAATTGATTTAAACGTAAAACTGTTTACGTTAATATCAACACCTTTTAAATTTTCAAGACCATCGTAAAAATCTGCTGATGCAGTAGTTCTGATGTCTTTTGTTCCAAATCTTTCAACAGTAACCGGAGATTCAAAAACTCTTTGAGGAGTTCTTGAAGCAGACACAACAACTTCGTCTAATGCTGTGTTATCTTCTAAAACAATATTCACTGTTGAAGTTCCTGTAACCTCTACAGTTGCAGGCTTGAAACCAACACTACTAGCTTCGATGCTAAAAGGTGCATCCATATCAACAGTAATTGTGTAATTACCGTCAAAGTCAGCTGCAACACCACTTGATGTTCCAACTACAATAACAGTAGCGCCTGATAATGGTTGGTTGTTTTGATCAGTTATGCTTCCAGAAACTGTTGTCTGAGCATAAGAAAAAACACCAACTAACATTATTAAAATCTTAAGAATTGTTTTCATAATTTGTTTATGTTTAATTTTAATTGGGTTAAATATATGTTAATAATCTGTTAACACAATGCATTATTGTAAAAAAATAGCCTTTAAAAATAAAATTTTATTAAAAATATTATCTAATTTTTGCATTAATTGTAATTAATATTATAGTGTTTTGCTAAAAAAATTGTCATATTCTTAAAGAATTAACAATTTTAATCCGATATTTTTATATGAGTGAAAATAGACTAAAAATCTATCGAAAATCCAAATGATGGGATAATTGATTCCCTGTTAACATCAACTTCAACAAGATTTAAAGGGGTTAAAATATTTCCAAAATCATCTCTTTCTAGTCCGAACTCAGTTGGAGAGGGTATTTTTTGAGCTAAAAGATTTAATATTTCTATGAATAAATTTATTGACAAGTTTTCCTTGTTCCACTTTTTATCAAATCTTACATCTATCTGAGAAAAATTGCCAAGTTTTACATTTCCTAGTTGGGAATAGTCTAAGACCATATTGGGGTAATTATTTAAGCTGGCCTCTAAATCGTATGGTACGAAAGGGGTTTTTCCTGCAAAGCGCCATCTGGAGCTTATTTCCCAATTCCTTTTGAGTTTATATCCACCACTAAAGGAAGACAAATGCTTGCTATCCCAAACCGATGGAAGGTAATCACCATTAATATCGGTAAATTCGCTTTTGAAAAAAGTATATGAGAAAATTCCGTAAAAATTTCTTGTCAGTTTTTGTTGAAATAAAAATTCAATGCCTTTAGTTCTACCTTCCCCTGTTGTTACTATGTCTTCATTCCCAAGTACTTCAAAGTCAGCACCTTTATTCGCCAGTGAAACACCATCAAGTATCGAAACAGGGAAATCAAAATATCTCTTAATAAAACCTTCAATAGAAA